>NZ_JAPCIZ010000003.1:0-127845 GCF_027707725.1 Aeromonas sp. QDB25
GATCCACTCATGACTGACAGGGCAACCAATGCGCCTGCAGACCGAGCTTATCTGCTCCGGACTCCAGTCTGCGGCCAACGCCATGGTCACGAAAATAAGGGTATCTTCCGGGACACGATATTTGCTGCTGGAACATCGTCGCAGGGTGGCCGATTGATGAGCCTCTGCTGGTTGATAACCTTGCGCACACCGGTTGCGACGGAGTTCGCGACTAATGGTGGATGGATGCACACCCACCTTGCGGGCAATCATTGCTTGGCTCAAGCCATGGTCATGAAGGCAGGCGATCTGGTATCGTTGTCCTTCGGTCAACTGATGGTATCTCATGGTGTTCCGCTTTGTTTCTTTGGCGAGAAGAAGCGTACCAGAACCGGCAGTTGGCCTCTTCTCTCCTATGCACCATGGGTGTTGCAGTTATTATCTGAATTCGCGGCCCCATTTCGCAGGTACGGCTGTTGCTGATTCCATGGTGGCAAGCACGGCAGCATGGAACTCAGGCGTCATTAATCCCTCATCTTCTGTTTGGGCCAAAAAGTGAAAGTACAGGTGAATGCTCCGACATAACGACTACAACCTCCTTTCACTCTCTGCATTGATGGCGCCCAGAATCCGGCGCCGGATCAGGCCGCTGACGGGGCGGATCAGATACCAGTAAGGTGCGAATTTGAGGCGGCAGGCCAGATCCGGGCAGAACACCCTTGTCTGGGTGGTCAACCGGGTGGTGCCGTTTGGCTGGCGGCTGGCCGAAAACCCCAGGGCGAGCTTGGCAACGCCTGGCGCCGCAAAGTCCAGATACGCCTGACTGTCTGCCATGGTCACCAGACCAAAGTCCGGCCGCCAGAACCGGCCGACAAGGCCGTAGAGCAGCGTGTTGTCGTCCTGGCTGTCGAGCGGCACGAATCTGTCCAAGCCAAAGGGAGGCGGGCTGGCGCTCTGTTGGCGGCCAAGAAGATGCCCGAGGCGCATCGGCACTTCCCGCAAGCCGATCAGGTGGCGAAAGGCCGGATCCGCTTCCGGTCGATAGTTGGCCGCCGCCTGGATGACGGTGTGCGGGTCGGCGGCAATGTCGCGAGCGTGCTCTTCACAGAAGTGATAGGCAGGCAGATAGTGGTTCAGCGGCGTCATCCATTCTTCCTTGCCATCGTTCGTATCAGCATCGGCCCCTTTCATAGCACGTAGCACCAGACAAGTCCCGTTTTTAAGCCACCTTGTTCACCCCATTGAAAACGGCAGGATAGTTATCCTGCCGTTTTTTTCCCTATCTCGCCGCCTGATCCACCAGATAGAGGATGCTGTGATAGGGAATACCGGCGTGCTGGCTGAGCCCCATTTCGCAGGTGCGGCTGTTGCTGAATCCCTGTCGACAATCCCTGGGTACCTGGGCTGGTAGGCTGGCGAGGGCGGCGGCGTTGAGCTCAGGGGTCATCAATCCCTTGTCGCCGGCAAAGCCGCAGCACTGGATATGCTCAGGCACGATCACCTCCCGGGCGCAGGCGCGGGCCACCGCCAGCATGCTCTCCCCCAACCCCATACGCCGGCTGCTGCAAGTGATATGGAGCATGACGGTCTCATCAATGGGGGTCAGCTCAAGGTGGGGCAGCAGGTATTCGAGCACAAAGGTAGCGGGCTCGAACACCCGAAGGCCCTTGCCGAGCGCCCCCGAGAGCAGTCGCTGCACACAGGGGCTGGTGTCGAGCAGCACGGGCCAGCGGCCCTGCTCGCTTGCCTGCCACAGCGCATCGGCCAGCTCAGTACGCTTGGCTGCTGCCACCTCGGCCATCCCCTTGCTGTCATAGGGCATGCCGCAGCAAAGCCCCTCAACTCTCGCCGGCACTATGACCCGGCAGCCCGCTTTATTGAGCAGGGATAACACCACGTCCGGCAGTGACGGGGCATCCTCCTGCTGGCCGAATACCCGGCTGGCGCAGGATGGCAGATAAACCAGGGCGCGCTCGCGTGAACCGTCATTGTGCCCCTTCCCTGGCGGCCATTGGTAGCGGCTCGGCCCCGGCAGGGTCGGCAGCCAGGCGGGCGTGCGCTGGCCGCTCAGATGGCGAACCCCGTTCACCAGCCCTGCCAGCGCTTTCTCCCCCAACAGCTTACCGGCAATTCCTTTGAGACCCAGCGCACTGCGGGCCGTGCGGGTGACGCCGGCGAAATGATCGGCGCTCCAGCGGGCAATGGGCACGAAGCGCCGGTACTTGTCAGTGCGCAGCTTCTTGATGAGCGCGCCGGTGTTGATGCCGACCGGGCAGCGATCGGCACAGAGCCCGGTGGCGGCGCAGGTCTCAATCCCCTGATAGTCAAACAGCCGGGCAAGATCCCCTGCCACTTCACCGCTGCGACCACGGCGTGACAGCTCCCGATAGAGCACGATGCGCTGCCGTGGCGACAGTGACAGGGTGCGCGAGGGGCAGACCGCCTCGCAAAAGCCGCACTCGATACACGGATCCACGATGGCATCGCTCGCCGGCATGGGCTTGAGGTGGGCCAGGTGGGCGTTGGGGTCATCGTTGATGATGACGCCGGGATTGAGCAGGCTATCGGGGTCCAGCAGCGCCTTGATGCGGCGCATCAGCGCCATCCCCTCCGGCCCCCATTCCAGCTCCACATAGGGGGCCATGTTGCGGCCGGTGCCGTGTTCGGCCTTGAGGGACCCGCCAAAGCGCACCGCGACGAGTTCGGCCACCGCATCCATAAAGGCGCCGTAGCGGGCCACCTGCGCCGGAGCATCGAACCCCTGGGTAAAGACGAAGTGCAGGTTCCCCTCCAGCGCGTGGCCGAAGATGATGGCTTCACCGTATTCGAAGCGATCGAACAGGGCTTGCAGCCCCGCCACCCCTTCGGCCAGGCGCTCGATGGGAAAGGCGACATCCTCGATGATGACGGTGGTGCCGGTGGTGCGCACCGCCCCCACCGCCGGGAAGAGCCCCTTGCGAATGGCCCAGAGCCCTGCGCTGTCGCTGGTAAAAGGCACAGAGGCGACCTGAACGAACTCGGCGGCCATGACCGTCACCTGCTCGCAGTGATCCACCAACTCCTCTTTCGATTCCCCATGCACTTCGATCAGCAAGGCGCAGGCGGCCAGGTCCAGGGTCTTGATAAAGTCCGGCAGGCCGGGTTTGCCCGCCACCGAGCGCAGGGATCGCCCATCCATCAGCTCCACCGCCGCCACCGGGGCAGCTTTGAGCCGCGAGGTGGCCAGACAGGCCTGCTCGGCGTCCCGAAACACCAGCAGGGCCGAGGCCTTGTGGGGGTATTCCGGCACGGTGTCGAGCACCACCTCGGCAATAAAGCCGAGAGTCCCCTCCGAGCCGATCATCAGGTGGGTGAGGATATCGACGGGGTCCTCATGGTCGAGCAGGGCATTGATGGCGTAACCGGTGGTGTTCTTGAGCCGGTACTTGTGGCGAATTTTGGCGGCAAGCTCGGCATTCGCCAGCACCTCGGCACGCAGGGCCGCGAGCCCGGCCAGCAGCTCCGGGCGCCTGGCCGCAAAGGCGGCGCGGCTGTGGGGATCGCCGCTCTCCAGCACGGTGCCATCGGCCAGCAGCAGGGTCATGGCGTGCAATGTGTGATAGCTGTTGTGGGCGGTGCCGCAGCACATGCCGCTCGCGTTGTTGGCGGCGATGCCGCCGAGCTTGCAAGCGTTGATGGAGGCCGGATCCGGTCCAATCTTGCGCCCCAGAGGCGCCAGATAACGGTTGGCATCGGCGCCGATCACCCCGGGTTGCAGGGCGATGCGCTCGCCCTCGTCCAGAATGCGGTGGCCGCGCCAGCTGTCGGTCAGGGTGATGAGCACCGAATCGCTCAGGGCCTGGCCCGAGAGGCTGGTGCCGGCGGCGCGAAAGGTGCACGGCAGGCCCAATTCGCGGCACACCCCCAGCACGAAGCGCACTTCATCCAAAGAGTCGAGGCGCACGATGCGCTCGGGCACCAGGCGGTAGAAGCTCGCGTCCGTGCCATGGGCCAATCGCAAGTCCGGGTCGCTCACCAGCCGCTCCGGCGCAATGCGCGAGAGCACGGCAGCGTCAAATTCATTCCAGCGCATCAGCAATCCTCCACCAGCACGACCAAGAGGCGGCTCGGGCCATGGGCGCCGTAGGCCAGGGTCTGCTGGATGTCGGCGGTCTTGGAGGGGCCGGAGACCAGCAGCAGATTGGTGGGCATGGCCTGCTGCCAGCGCCCGGCCGCCACCAGCCCCGCCAGGTTGTCGGCGATGGTGGAAGCCGCCAGCAGGGCGATATGGCAGGGGGGCACCAAGGACAAGGTGCGCGGCTCACTGCCATCGGGCAGCAATACGAGCGTGCCGGTATCGGCGATGGCCCCCGCGCAGTGGGTGATGCCCGCCTGACAGACGTCAAACAGATCGTCTTTCCAGCTCGCGAACTCGCCAGAGGGGGTCAACACAGATCGCCCGGCGCAAGCCGCCGCGACCGCCGCCTGCCAGCGACCGCCCTGGCCACAGGCCAGATGCGTCACGCCTTCTTGATCCAGCCAGGCGGCCAGATCCCGGGCCAGGGTTGCCTGTTGGACTGTGAGGATCTCGGCGTGGCTGGCGCTGATCCCGGCAACAAAGCGCTCACGCCGCGCGCTGTCGTCTGCCCCGCGCCAAGGCTGCCAGCCATGGGGGGCATGTGCCATGGGGGTGGCGGCGCCGCGCAGGCGGCTTAATATGGCCTCTTTGCTCGACATCTCAGGACTCCTTCTTCTTCTGGCGCAGCAGGGCGTGCAGGCTCTGGGGGGCGGGTTGGGGGGCTTCGCGGCACTGGGTCCAGGGGCCCAGGTGTTTGGGCATCAAGCCCCGCAAGCGACCGGCGACACCGGTTGCGGCGTGATAGAGGCGCGGGTGGGTGGCGGCAAAGGCAAAGCCCTGCATGGCAAGGGTCTCGAGTCGGCTCCTGGCCGCCCCCTGCCCCGCCAGCGGTTCGTGACCGGGCTGTGCGTCGTGCTTGGCCTCCCGGCGCAGGCGCTGCAACATGTCGGGAATGGGGATGCGCACCGGGCACACCTCGCCGCAGGCACCGCACAGGCTCGAGGCCGTCACCAGATCCTGCGTGCTCTCCAACCCCAGCAGATGGGGGGAGATGATTTTGCCGATGGGGCCCGGGTAGATGGTGCCGTAGGCGTGGCCGCCGATGCGGGTGTAGACCGGGCAGTGGTTCATGCAGGCGCCGCAGCGGATGCACTGCAATGTCTTGCGCAGCTCCTCATCCCGGTAAGCCTGGCTGCGGCCGTTGTCGAGCAATACCAGGTGCACCTCGTCCGGGCCGTCCAGCTCCCCTGCCCGGCGCGGGCCGCTGATGACGTTGAAGTAGGTGGTGATGGCCTGACCGGTGGCCGAGCGGGTCAGGGCGCTGTAAAGGGGCGGCACGTCGGAGAAGAACTCCACCACCTTCTCGATGCCGGTGATGGCCACGTGGACCTTGGGCACAGTGGTGCACATGCGCCCGTTGCCCTCGTTCTCGACGAGGCACAGGCTGCCGGTCTCGGCCACCGCAAAGTTGACGCCGGAGAGCCCCATGCCGGCGCGGCGAAACTCTTCACGCAGGGCCCGCCGCCCGGTCTGGATCAGGGCGTCCACGTCCGTGGTGGGGGTGAAGCCTTCCAGGTTGCCGGCGAAGGTGTCGCTCACCTCCTGCTTGTTCTTGTGGATGGCGGGCATGATGATGTGGGACGGGGTGTCGCCGTCGAGCTGGACGATAAACTCCCCCATGTCGCTCTCAAGGCAGCGGATGCCGTGGCGCGCCATCTCGTGGTTGAACCCCACCTCCTCGCTCACCATGGACTTGCCCTTGACGATGCTGCTCACCCCGTGTTGTTGGGCGATCCCAAGGATGATGGCGTTGGCCTCGGCCGGTGTCTGGGCCCAGTGCACCTTTATGCCGTTGCGCTCGCAGTTGGCTTCGAGCTGCACCAAAAGGTCCGGCAGACGCGAGAGACAGCGCTGGCGAATTTGCTCCGCCGCATCGCGCACCGCCGCTTCTTCCTGCGGGTCGGCGAAGGCATCCCGGCGCTTGGCGCGCAGGTAATCCATGGCGCCGCGAAAATTCTGGCGCAGCACGGGGTCGGCCAGGGCCGCCTCGGCCTGGGGATGGAAGCGGCGCGGCGAATACTTGGCGTGATCAGACATGGGGCAGGGCCTCTTTGGTATGAGCCAAATCGCTAACAGCGGCGCCGTTATGAGCTATTTCGTCACTGTCGGGGCGGCTGTGGGCGAGCAGGAAGCTCGCCAGGTGGGTGGCAGGCAAGATCCTGCCCTGATAGGCCAGGGATCCCTTGATGTTCAAGAGGCACCCCCAGTCGGCGCTCACCAGGGTGTCGGCGCCGGTGGCCAGCAGGTGGCGGGTCTTGTCCTCCACCATGGCCTGGCTGATGTGGGGGTGGCGCACCGAGAAGGTGCCGCCAAAGCCGCAGCACTCGCTCTCGTAGGCCTGTTCATGCAAGGTGACGCCATCGAGCTGCCCCAGCAGGCTGCGGGCCGTGGTGTGTACCTGCATCTCGCGCCGGGCCGAGCAGGAGGTGTGCATGACGATGCTCGCCTCCCCCACCCCGTGCCAGCGCACCCGGCAGATCCGAGCCAGAAACTCGGTGAGCTCGAACACCCGATCGCAAAAATCGGCCACCTCAGGGCTCTCGGGGAAGAGTCGGCGGTAGTGGTGGTGCATCATGCCGCCGCAGGAGCCCGACAGCACCACCACCGGCCAGGGCTCGGGGAAGAGCGCCATCTGGCTTTGCGCCACCTTGCGCGCCTCCTCCTCGTGACCCGAGGTGTAGGCCGGCTGCCCGCAGCAGGTCTGTTTCTCGACAAAGTGCACCCTTATCCCTTCCCGCTCGATCAGGGCGATGGCATCGAGCCCCGCCACCGGGTCGAACAGGTCCACCAGGCAGGTGGCGTAGAGATAGACATCGGCCGGCTTGGCCGGGTAGACCCGCATTACCTTCATCGCTTGCTCTCCTTACTTGAGCTGCAGCAGTGCGTCCGAGATGTGGAAGCTGTACATGAGCGCCAGCCCGATAAGGCCGGTGACCAGCAGGTAGTAGAGGGTCGGCAGCGCCGTCTTGCGCAGCGTCGCCCCCTCACGGCCGAGCAGCCCCACGGTGGCCGAGGCCGCCACCACGTTGTGAATGGCGATCATGTTGCCCGCGGCGGCGCCGACTGCCTGCAGGGCCAGCATGGCGGCGGTGGAGACCCCCAGGGTCTGGGCCACTTCAAACTGGAACTGGCTGAACATCATGTTCGATACCGTGTTGGATCCGGCGATGAAGGCCCCCAGCGCGCCGATGGTGGCGCTGAGGGCCGGGAAGAACTCCCCCACCAGCCCGGCGGCAAAATTGGCGGTGGTCACCGGCATGCTGGCGAGATCCGCCCCGTTGACCCCGGAGTTGATGAAGATGCGCACCATGGGCACGGTGAAAATCAGCACGAAGCCGGCGCCGATCAGGGTGCGGCTGGACTCCCCCAGCGCCCGACCGAAGGGGGCGAGGGAGCGCGATTGCAGCCAGGTGGCGAGCAGGGCGCAGAGCACCAGCAGGCCACCCGGCAGGTAGAGCGGCTCAATGGAGGAGCTGACCCCCTTCTCACCCAGCAGATCCGTGAAGGCGAGGCTCACCGACAGGAGGCTTGCCTTGAACTCCGGGCTCACCCGGCTCGCCACCAGCAGGAGCGCCAGCGCCACATAGGGGAGCCAGGCCAGCATGAGCGACATGGGGCGACCGGCGGCCTCTTTGAGATCGAGCTTCAAGGAGCCCAGCCACTCGGCGGGCCACTCGTTCTCGGAGGCGAAATCCCAGGAGTTCTTGGGCACCAGAAAACCGGCTCGCGCCGCCGTCACCACCAGGGCCAGCCCCACCAGGCCGCCGATGAGGGACGGGAACTCGGGGCCGAGCAGCATGCCGGTGAGGGCATAGGGGACGGTGAAGGCGAGCCCGGCGAAAATCGCGAAGGGCAGGATGGAGAGCCCCTCTGTCCAGCTGCGGTTGCGGCCGAAGAAGCGGGTCAGCATCATCACCATCAGTACCGGCATCAGGGTGCCGACGGTGGCGTGAATGAGGGCCACGTTGGTGGTCACCTGTTGCAGGTAGATGTCCCAGCTGCTGCCACCGGCGCTCAGGGTCTGGCCGATGGCCTGGTTATCCAGCCCCTTGTTGATGCCCACCAGGATGGGGGTGCCCACCGCGCCAAACGACACCGGGGTGGACTGGATCATCATGCCGAGCAGCACGGCGGCGAGCGCCGGAAAGCCGATGGCCACCAGCAGCGGCGCGGCGATGGCGGCCGGAGTGCCAAAGCCCGAGGCCCCTTCGATAAAGGCGCCGAAGCACCAGGCGATGATGATGGCCTGGATGCGCCTGTCCGGCGAGATGTTGGTGAAACCGCCACGAATGGCGGTGATGGCACCGGTGTGTTTGAGGGTGTTGAGCATCAGGATGGCGCCGAACACGATCCAGAGCACGGTCACCGTGATCACCAGCCCCTGCAGGGTGGAGGCGAAGACCCGGGTTGGGCTCATCTGCCAGCCCCAGAGGGCGATGAACACGGTCAACAGGAAGGCGACGGGCATGGCGCGCTTGGCGGGCCAGTTGAGGCCGACCAGCAGCACGGCGGCCACCAGGATCGGCGAGAAGGCCACCAGGGCCAGCAGGGTGTCTGTCATCATTGCGTCCTTGTCCAGAGGGGTGCAGAGGCGCACCTTGTTGTTGTTTTGTTAAGCGGACGTGACCTTACTCTGTTCCTTTTTCGCGATATATGGAAATAATGAACAACATTCGTTCCAAAAGTTGATCAATATGGCCAGTACCGACGACCTCATCCTCTTCGCCCAGGTGGTGGAGGCCGGATCCTTCAGCAAGGTAGCGGAACAAAATTCCCTGACAAATTCAGTGGTTAGCAAGCGGATCGGGCGTCTTGAAGAGGAGCTCGGGGTCCAGCTCCTCTATCGCACCACCCGCCGGCTCACCCTGAGCGAGGCGGGCAAGGCGCTCTATCAAGGTGCCAAAAATGTGAAGGCCGCCGCACTGGACGCCTTCGACGCGGTGGCGGGATTTGGTGAAAAGGTGAGCGGTCATGTGCGGATGTCGGTGCCCACCATCTCGGGGGAGCTCTTGCTCGCCGATGCGGTGGCCGATTTTTGCCAGCAGCACCCGGGGCTCACGGTGGAGATGTCCCTGGACAACCGCTTCGTCAACCTGGTGGAAGAGGGGTTCGATCTGGTCATTCGCACCGGCTATCTGGATGACTCGAGCCTGATTGCCCGCCACATTCTCGACTCCCAGTGGGTCATCTGCGCCGCCCCCGCCTATGTGCGCCGCTTCGGGGCGCCGCGGGAGCCGTCAGACTTGCTCGCCCACAACTGCCTGCGCTACGCCTACCAGAGCACGGGGGCCTCGGAGTGGGCCTTCAAGGGGGAAGAGGGCAACTATCTGGTGTCGGTGTCGGGGAGCTTTTCAACCGACAACGCCGGCGCCCTGCGCAAGGCGGCGCTGGGGGGGCGCGGCATCGTCTATGTGCCGCGCTGTCTGGTCTATCACGACCTGATGCAGGGGGATCTGGTGGACTTGTTTCCCGACCGGGTGGGCAAGAAGCTCGGCATCTACGCCGTCTACCCCTTCACCCGCCAGCCGCCGCGCAAGATAAGGCTGCTCATCGAGCACATCCGCCAGCGCTATCTGGAGATTGGCCACTACTTCCTCTGAGGCCCTTGTCGGGCCTCAGAGGGCGGATGACGCCGCCTGACGGGAGAGAAACGCCAGGGACTGGCGGTTGAAGTGATCCGGCTGCTCCACGTTGCAGACGTGGCCGCACTTTTCGATGATTTCGAGGCGGCTGTAAGGGTCGCGGGCCACCTGCTCGCGCACCGGGGCGAGGAACATGTGATCCTCCTCCCCCATCACGTAGAGGGTGGGAATGGGCAGGGCCCGCTCGCGAAAGTAGCGCATCAGGGGGTTCACCTCGGTGGCGAGACGGAACCAGCGCTTGAACTCCTTCTGGCACAGCTTTCTGGCCTCGCGCACGAAGAGGTTGCGGGACTCCTGATGGTGCTGGCGCGGCATGATGATGAAGGCGAACAGGCGGTAGAGCCACATGTAGGGCAGGAAGTGCTGGCCGAGGCGACCAAGCTGCACCAGCACCCGGGAGCGGATGTCGAGACGCAGGATGGCGCCGCCGAGCACCATGCTCTTGACCCGCTCGGGGCGAAGCTCCGCCAGGTGGCGGATGAGGATGGTGCCAAGAGAGATGCCGACAAAATGGGCGTGGGGGATGCGCAGGTGATCCAGCAGGCGCAGGATATCCTCGGTCACGGCCCGAAAGCTGTAGTGCCCCTTTACCACCTGCTGCAGCTGGTTGGACTGGCCGTGACCGCGAAGGTCCAGCAGCAGCACGTTGAAGTGCTCCCGGTAGGCCCGCAACTGCTTGAACCAGATGGAGGAGCTGCCGCCCGCACCGTGCACGAACACCACCCAATCCCGATCGGGACCCAGTTCAAAGGTCTTGTGGTACAACATCTCATGGGCTCCCGGGGTGATGGGGGGTATACTCGGCGCGCATATTAACAGAAGGCTCACCCCGGTGAACATGCTTCCACCATGATCGGACCAGCCTGGAGTCCCCATGACCCTCGTTCAATTGCGTGAATTTTTGCTCAGCCAGCCCGGCGCCACCGAGGACACCCCCTTCGGCCCGGAGATCCTGGTCTACCGCATCGCCGGCAAGATGTTTGCCCTGGTGGACTGGCAGGCGGAGCCCCTCTCCATCAACCTGAAGTGCGAACCCGAGCTCGCCCTGCTGCTGCGGGAGATCCACCCCGAGGTGAAACCGGGCTGGCACATGAACAAGCAGCACTGGAACACGGTGACCCTGAGTGAAGGCCTGTCTGACGATCTCTGGCAGGGCTGGATAGTCCACTCCTATGAGCGGGTGGTGGCGGGTCTGCCCAGGGCGAAGCGGCCCCAGGCCCCCCGCGCGACCATCAGGGAGGGTTGATCCATGCCGTCTCTTTCTTCTCCTCGCATCGTCCCCCTCGAGGAGGCGCACATACCAAGGCTTTTGGATCTGTTCGAGCAGTCGGTACGCCGCCTGGGGCCTGCACACTATAGCCCGGAGCAGGTGGAGCAGTGGGCCAGGGGCGCCCATCACCCGGGGCTTGCCAGCCAGTTGCGCGAGCACCATGGCTGGGTCATCGAGCAAGACGATGTGCCCCTTGGCTTTGCCACCCTGAGCGATGACGGTCATCTCAGCCTGCTCTACGTGAGCGCGGATCATCCGCGCCAGGGGCTCGGCACCCTGCTGCTGGAGCGGGTGCTGGCAGCCGCCAGCCAGATGGGACTTGGCAGCCTCACCACGGAGGCGAGCGCCTTCAGCCTCGCTCTCTTCCTGCGTCACGGCTTCCTGCTGACCGGATTGGAGACGGTGGAGCGCGGCGGTGTCCAATTTATCCGCCATCGGCTCCACTGCCGCTTGCCATGACGGGTTCAGCCACTAAAATACGCACCATTTCCCCAAGGCAATGAAGAAAGGGCAGCCATCATGGTGGTAGAGAGCGACGGTTACATTGCGCTGATCGAGTATCTGGTAGAGAGTCTGGGTCTGTTCGAGAGCCAGCAACAAGGCGGCGGCGCCCAGACCATCGAGGATCTGGTGAGCAGCCGGGTGGCCGACAACCTGATGGCCATCTGCGAGCAGAACCCCCAGCTCGACCCCAAGGTGCGCTTCCTGATCATGCAGGAGGCCGATGCCGTGGTCGCCGACCTGGAAGAGGTGCTCTCCGCCGTCTGGTTGTCCGCCCCCAGCGAAGCCCAGCAAGCCTTCCTCATCGAGTTCATCGACCTCATCAAGAACCTGTTCGACAGCACCATCAGCTGACCCCCCCCTGCCGTGACGGCAAGGGGACGAGATGCAATGAGGCGAGGAGTGAGGCGGGACGCCCAATGAAAAGGGCCGCCTCATCGGGCAGCCCTGCTTGCTAGCATTGTCAATTCATCGCGCTTGTCAGAGTAATGAATTTCGGGGCAAAAAAATGAGTCTGGTCTTGGCAACCGTCCGTGGTCGCTACCCTGTTGGTCAGCCAGGGTTCAGTTTAGTTCCCCACCTGACGCATTTTTTTCAATTATTTTTCATCACAATAACACGGGGGCCTGATGGCCCCCGTGGTATGCAATGACGCCTCAGCGATTCAGGCTGGGAGGCAGGCAGACGCCAATGCCCCCCAGGCCGCAATACCCCTCGGGATTCTTCTCCAGATATTGCTGGTGATAATCCTCGGCATAGTAGAAGGGGGCCAGCGGCAGGATGCGGGTGGTGATGGTGCGCCCGTCACCGCTCGCCGTCATGGCCTGCTGGTAGGCGGCCAGGCTCTGCTGGGCAATCGCCTCCTGGGTGTCGTCCCCGACGAAGATGACGGAGCGATACTGGGTGCCGATGTCGCCACCCTGGCGCATCCCCTGGGCCGGATCATGGTGTTCCCAGAACAGCTTGACGAGATCCCCATAGCTGATGACCTTGGGATCGAACACCACCTGCACCGTCTCGGCGTGGCCGGTCAGGCCGCTGCACACCTCCTTGTAGGTGGGATTGGGGGTCAGCCCCCCCTGATACCCGGCGGCGGTGGAATAGACCCCGGGCTGCTGCCAGAACAGACGCTCCACACCCCAGAAACAGCCCATGCCGAACCAGGCAAGCGCCATCCCCTCGGGCCAGGGCCCCTGGGTCGGGTGGCCGTTTACTGCATGCACCAGGCCAATCTCCAGCGCTTCCCGCCGTCCCGGCAGCGCCTCTGCCGGTGAAATAATCTGCTCCATATGCCCTGTCCTTGTATAAAACCCCGCGCAATGCGGCTGACGAAAAGGAACACCGAAGATATCAGGTTATTAGCCCGGATCAACCAGGGAGCGGCCCCCGGGGCGCCCCTCCCGCCCTCGCCTGCGTCTTCCCCTCCCCGCCCGCACTGGTCAAAATGGCGACAAAAAAAACACCAAGTCGATATTTAGTCTTGATTTGTGAATTTATTTTCATATATTGGGCGAATTGCTGCTTTTTTATGGAATGAAATACGTGCGTGAACGCGAACCCAGCCTGGTCCATGCCTTTCGGCAATCCACCCCCTATGTCAATGTGCACCGGGGTGCCACCTTCGTCCTGATGATCGGCGGGGAAGCCATTTGTCACCCCAATTTCGCCAACATCGTCAGCGACATCGCCCTGCTGCAGACCTTGGGGATCCGCCTGGTACTGGTGTTTGGTTCGCGTCCGCAAAATGACGAGGCCCTGGCCCGTGCCGGCATCCAGGCCCAGTATCACAAGCGGATCCGGGTCACCGACGATGCCAGTTTCGCCATCATCAAGCAGGTGTGCGGCGGTCTGCAATACGACATCACCGCCCAACTCTCCATGGGCCTCGCCAACACCCCCATGCAGGGGGCCCGCATCAGTGTGGTGAGCGGCAACTTCGTCACAGCCCAGCCGCTGGGTGTGGATGACGGCATCGACTTCTGCCACAGCGGCCGGGTGCGTCGCATCGATGTGGAGGGGATCACCCGCCAGCTGGATCAGCACGGCCTGGTGCTCATCTCCCCCATCGGCTGCTCGGTCACCGGCGAGAGTTTCAACCTGAGCTCGGAAGAGGTGGCCCGCCGGGTGGCGGTGGATCTCAAAGCCGACAAGCTCATCTGCTTCAGCAGCACCCAGGGGGTCATGGACAGGCACGGGGAAGCCATCTCCGAGCTCTTCCCCGAGCAGGCCGAAGAGCTGCTGGTGGCGCTGGAGCAGGCGGGGGAAGAGATGTCAGGCACCGCCCGCTACCTGCGCGCGGCCATCGCCTCCTGCCGGGGTGGCGTGCCCCGCTCCCACCTGGTGAGCTATCAGGACGACGGCGCCATGCTGCAGGAGCTGTTCAGCCGCGAGGGGCTGGGAACCCAGATCGTGCGCGAAAGCGCCGAGCGGGCCCGGGCCGCCACCATTGAGGACATCGGCGGCATCCTGGATCTCATCCGTCCGCTGGAGGAGGAAGGGATCCTGGTGCGCCGCTCCCGGGAGCAGCTGGAGATGGAGATAGACAAGTTCACCATCATCGAGCGGGACGGCCTCATCATCGGCTGCGCAGCGCTCTACTGCTTCATGGAAGAAGCCATGGCCGAGATGGCCTGCGTCGCCATCCACCCGGAGTATCGCAACTCCAACCGGGGGGACACCCTGATCGCCAAGGTGGCCGAGCGGGCCAAGCGGCTCGGCATCCGTCGCCTGTTCGTGCTCACCACCCGCTCCATCCACTGGTTCCGGGAGCGGGGCTTCGATCCCCTGGAAGTCGAAGATCTGCCGGTGGAGCGCCAGCGCTTCTACAACTGGCAGCGTCGCTCCAAGGTTTTGTCCAAGACCATTTCGTAACTGATTGATCTTGTGCCTGGTTACCGTCAATTTTGTTCTTTTTTACGAACTCGATTGACAGTGCAATCCAGACCAAGGTATTTGTACATGCACGCCACCTGTCACAGGTGGCACCAGAAGAGGAGCGCTGCCCAGGCAGCCCAGGGGAGGACACCAGTGTCCGGTGAACTTGGGTCAGGGGGAGCAGCGCCGAGACGAGGCGAGTGACTGGACACCGCCACGTCGGCTGCGGGGGCTGAATCCCCCGGGTTGTCATCGGTAGTGGTCATCCCACACCGCGCCCCACCTTGGGGCCGGTACGGGATGGGCTCTGCAGGTGGAGTGCTTCTGGCCGGGATCCTCGCGTTTTCCTGCCATTTTTTGCCTCCTCCTCTCTATTTGCCCGATGAAACCGGATTTTCACCTTGAGACAGGAGTATGCAATGAACCCGATCAATGTCGCCAAGTTTGGCGGAACCAGCGTCGCCAATGCCGCGGCCATGAACCACTGCGCCGACGTGGTGCTGGCCAATCCGGCGACCCGGGTGGTGGTGCTGAGCGCCAGCGCCGGCGTCACCAACCTGCTGGTGAGCCTGGCTCAGGGTGAACTGGACGAAGCCGGACAGGATGCCCAGCTTGCCAGGCTTGCCGACATCCAGCTGGCCATTCTGGCCGCCCTTGGCAACCCGAGCGACGTGAGCGCCCTCATCCATGCCCAGCTCGGCGACATTCGCACCATGGCCCGTCAGGCCAGTCAGCACACCGACGCCGAACTCGCCGATCGCCTCATCGCCTGCGGCGAGCTGATGTCCACCCGTCTCTTCACCGAACTCCTGCACCAGCGCGGGGTCAAGGCCCAGTGGCAGGATGCGCGCCAACTGCTGCGCACCGACAGCCGCTTTGGCAAGGCCACCGTGGATCTCGCGGCGACCCGCGCCCTCTGCCAGCAGGCGGTGGGCCCGTTGCTGGGTGACAGCCTGGTCATCACCCAGGGCTTCATCGGTGCCGACGGCGATGGTCGCACCACCACCCTCGGCCGTGGCGGCTCCGACTACAGCGCGGCCCTCCTGGCCGAGGCACTGGACGCAGGCAGCATCGAGATCTGGACCGACGTGCCCGGCATCTACACCACGGATCCCCGCCTGGTTACCCGCGCCCGCCCCATCCCCGAAATCAGCTTCGTGGAGGCGGCGGAGATGGCCACCTTCGGCGCCAAGGTGCTGCACCCGGCCACCCTGCAACCCGCGCTGCGCCAGGACATCCCGGTGTTCGTGGGCTCCGCCAAGGACCCCGCCGCCGGTGGCACCTGGATCCGCGCCACCACCCGCAGCAACCCGCTGTTCCGGGCCGTGGCCCTGCGCCGCCAGCAGGTGCTGGTGACCCTGCACAGCCTCAACATGTTCCACGCCTACGGCTTCCTGGCCGAGGTGTTCGGCATCCTGGCCCGTCACCGCATCTCGGTGGATCTCATCACCACCTCCGAGGTGAGCGTCTCCCTGACCCTGGATCACACCGGCAGCCAGAGCAACGGCGAACCCATCCTGAACGACAAGGTGCTGGCGGAGCTCGGCCAGCTGTGCAAGGTGGAAGTTGAGACCGGTTTCGCCCTGGTGGCGCTCATCGGCAACCGCATGAGCGAGGCGGCCGGGGTGGGCAGCCAGGTGTTCGACGCCATCCGCGAGCACAACATCCGGATGATCTGCTACGGCGCCAGCGCCCACAACCTCTGCTTCCTGGTCAAAGAGGACGAGGCGGGCCACATCGTCAACTGCCTGCACCGGGAACTGCTCGACTGAGTCGCCCCGGCGCTGGCACACAACGAGCCTCCTCCGCCCCATCACACCCGGGGCGGCCTTCCCCACTCAGCAAAGAGGGGCGCCGCGGCGCCCCTCTTGTCACTCTTCTTCCACCATCAGCTGGTGACCAGGGTGGCCCGGGTGGGCAGCAGATTGGCCCGGATCTGCTCGCGCAACCCTCCCAGCCGTTGCAGCAACCCGGCCTGACCGAGCCCCGCTTCGTCAGGGGCCAGATTGTCCACCAGGGCCGGGAAGTGCTCCCGTACCGCCTGCTCCAGCCAGTCGAGGCGGCGCAAGGTGAGCGGGCCGCAGCTCTTGCCGCTGAGGTCGTCCAGGATGTCGAGCCGATGGCTGCGGTACATGTCGCGCCACCAGTTGGCCGCCAGCGCCTCGTCGCTTGCCAGCGCCGCACTCCACTCCCCCACCAGTCCCTGCATCCGCGCCAGCACGGGGGCGCTCGCCCCCTCCCGCGACAGGTATTGCAGCTCTCCCCTGGCCCAGGCGAGGCAGAGCTCGCGCCAGCGGCGAAACAGCGGCAAGGGATCCGCCTCGTCCAGCCAGAGCCCGGAGAGAGTGCGGGTTTCCAGCCGCTCAGGCACATGGAAGTCGGGATCGGTGAGGCCGTTGGAATTGAACTCGTGCAGGGGATCGAAGGGCCACATGTAGCCAAAATCGAACACCGAGATATGCTGGCCGTCATCCAGCAGGTTGCCCGGGCTCGGATCCCAGTCAAACCAGCCCCAGCGGGCCAGCTCCGCCTCCACCGCCAGCATCTGCGCCAGGTTGCGCTCGCAGAGCGTGCGCACCGGCTCCCCCCGCAGCCAGGGGGAGACCAGCACCCCGGCCCGGGCGGAGCCGAAACTGGTGCAGACCACGTTGGAGAGGATGGTGGGGTGCAGCTCCCGCAGGCTCTCTATCTCCCGACGCCGCTCCAGCTCGTTGAGAAAGGCGGTCTTGCCGTCCACATTGGCCACCAGAGAGTCCTGGCGGCAGCGTTTCAGGCACCAGTGGTGCCCCTCCACCTTGAGATGGAACACCTCGGCGGTGAGCCCGTGACCGTAGACCTTGACGACGTCCGGGTGATCCTCGGTCAGCCGGACGAGCTGGGGCAGCGGCAGCGGGCAGTCCCGCTCCCGCCCGATCCGGATCTCTTCTTTGCTCTCCAGCATCTGGAGCAATCTGGCCTGACGCGCCGCAACTTTGGGATTCATACATGTACCTCCAACCGTTACTGAGAGACTAAACAGCGCCCCCCTCCCAGACCAGCGGCAAAGGCTCATGATGACGCTTTCATCACAGAATGAGTGCCCCTGGCGGATCGGGATCACAAATTGCTTCACTGTGCTCATCACGGAATATTCATCTTGTTGTCATTAAATTGACATCAAGGAACAAGCCACGCACCATCGGGTCAAAATAGAGGCAGTTGTCGCTGCCATGACAGCTCCAAGGATGAGCCCTTATGAATGCCCCCGTCACCGGCCACCGCCCCGCCTCCCAGCCCCTGGCCGGGCTGTTGCTGGGTCTGCTGACCGCCCTGCTGCTGCTGACCCTCGCCCTGCCGCTGCTCAACCCCGTCAGCTGGCTCGGGCGTGCCGCCCCCCTCATTCTGGGCCCGGCGGATCAGCCCATCGCGACCCTCAATCGCTACAGCCTGCTCTACAAAAGTGACAACCGGGGCTTCTATCTGGTGGTGCGCAGCCAGTGGCAACTGCTTAAACCCCTGCAGGAGGGGGACAAGGTGCGGGTGGAGCTGCTCAACGACAAAGGGGTGCGCATCGATCAGCTGAGCCAGGCGGTGGACAAGCGCCAGAAGTGCCGCAAGGAGCGCTGCACCCTGAGCCTCAACAGCGCCCTGCGCGCCCCCGACGACGCCCTGGACAGCCGCTACCAGCTGCGCATCGGGTTGCTGCTGGCAGACAGGCCGGAGAGCACCGAATACAGCCAGATCCTCCAGACCCTGCCGGAGCGCGGTTTCAACCTCCTCTACCTGATGACCAGCCTGCTGCTGGTGCTGCTGGTGAGCGCCGCAGTGCTCAAGGCCCTGCTGCCGCGGCTTCGCCGAAGCTACCGCGCCCGGGTGGCAGGCAGCCTGCTGCTCGGCAACCTCACCTTCGTGCTGCTCCACGGCTTCGTGGTGTTCAAGCTGGGGGAATTCCTGTTCTGGTCGGGCTTTCGGCCCGAGCACTACTACCTCGCCTGGGGCAGCATGGTGCTGGGCTGGAGCCTCTGTGCCCTCGCAGGCTTCAGCCTCTATATGGGGCTGCTCTTCACCGCCCTCTCGGGCATCGGGCTGCTCGCCAACTTCATGAAGATCGCCATCTACGGGGTGCCGCTGGGGGGGGACGATCTGGGCAACCTGCTGGCCCTGCTGCACATCCTGCTCGATCAGCACCCGGTGCTGCCGGTGCTCGTCGTGCTGGGGCTCCTCTTTCTGGTGTGGCGCTTCGCCCTCTCCCGCTGGATCCTGCGGGGCTTGCTGCGCACCGCCGCCGCCACCGCCGCCTTCTTCGCCCTCTGCGTGTTCGCCACCCAAACCGGCAACAAGCTGCTCGGGGCCAACATCCGCTATGTGGACAGGGCGGTGAACTACCACAGGGACATCATCCGCGCCGGCCCCGGCCTCTACCTGTTCAACCTGGTGGACGAGATGCTGCAAAGCGGCAACGTGTTTCGCTACCCCTTGCAGATCAACGAGCGCACCCCGGAGCTGAGCCTGCCCGCCCAGCCCAGGGCTCCCCGCTTCGATCTGGTGATCGTGCTGCAATACGAGTCGCTCTGGCTTGACTGGCAGGGCCGTCTCTGCGCCCCCGCCCCCACCTTGAGCCTGCCCGCCAGCGTGGCCCAATGGCGCAAGACCATCCACTCTCCCACCACGGGCGGCATGACGGTACTGGCGGAGTTCGAGATGAACACCGGCCTGCCGGTGGGCCTGCTCAAACAGGGGGTGGTGCCCTACTACTACCTCTCGGACAAGGTGCCCGGCCTTGCGCGCAGCGCAGCCGAGAGCGGCTACCAGACCCTGTTCGCCCACCCCTATGTGGAGAAGTTCTGGGGCCGCGCCAAGGCGATCCCGGCCCTCGGCTATCAGGAGCGCTGGTTCGATACCCGCTTCACCGCCCTCGAGCACAAGGGGCTCTACATCTCCGACGATGCCCTCATCGATCACCTGCTCAAACGCAGCAACCAGGACGATCAGCCCCTGTTCGCCTACGCGGTCACCATGCAGGGGCACGGCCCCTTCGACGGGGATCGCTACCGGGCCCAGCAGCGCAGCGGCGCCTGCCCGGATCAGAGCCCGGCGGATACCCAGTTGCTCAACACCTACTACACCGGGGTGGTGGATGCCATGGCCTCCCTGGAGCGGCTGCTCAAGACCCTGGACAGCTCCGGCAAGCGCTACCTGGTGGTGGCCTTCGGGGACCACCAGCCCTTCCTGATGTCGGCGGGCAAGGGTATCCACGGCGCCAAACCGCCACGGGATGCCAGCTACCAGATCCCCATGATGGCCTTCACCCGGGCCGGGGACGGGCTGGATCTCGCCCGCCAGTTCGACCCGGTGCGCCAGCTCTACCAGATGGGCCAGGCCACAAGGCAACTGCTGGCGGGGGACCTCACCCCCATCCGGGACCAACCCCTGCTCCACCCGGTGCTCGGGGAGGAGAAAGGCTTCGACCCCTCTCCCCTGGTGCCGCAGATCCGCGCCAGCTTCCGGCCCGATGCATTGCCCTGATCGATTGAGACACGAGGGACACAGATCCTTGCAACACCTTCCGGCCCGATGCCCTGCCCTGATCCGCAGCGAAGTTGCAGACGACAAAGAGGTCGCCCGGGCGACCTCTTTTTATGGGCGGGATGCGAGTACAGTGCCGCCTGCACCTCGCCATGTTCGTCCCGACCTGGGCTCTACGACCCCTGACAGGTCATTTTTTGTTTAGACATATCAAACGATAACTCATTATCGAATAGTAAAATTGAACAACTTTGCCGACCTTCAGGCCCTGTGCCCCCCCCATGTTCCCGCACCTTCTCCGGGCCGGGCCGCTTTTTCTCTCATTCCCGGCCAGCCCAGAACCATCGGGGCATTCGATACGTTCAGGCCTTGAGCCCCACTCACTTGCACCCACCTTTGCGCGTCACACCCAACAAAAAGCCGACCTCGGGGTCGGCTTGTGACGGGGCGTTTGGCCATGCAGGGCCGGGCACTGGCGGGCTAGATCACCACGGCGGTGCCGCTGATGCTGACCATCAGCATGCTGCCGTTCTGGCCCACCACCTCGTAGTCGATGTCGATGCCCACCACGGCGTTGGCCCCCAGCGCCTGGGCACGCTCCTTGAGCTCCTCGAAGGCGATCTCCCGGGCCCGGGCCAGCTCTTTTTCGTAGGCGCCGGAGCGACCGCCGATGATGTCGCGGATGCCGGCGAACAGATCCTTGAAGATGTTGGCGCCGAGGATGGCTTCGCCCACGACGATGCCGCGGTACTCGCGAATGGTCTTGCCTTCCAGGGTGGGGGTGGTTGAGAGGATCATGAGGTCTCCTGTGAGTTGGGCTGGGTGCGCGAAGCACCGTTGCCGTCATGGTAGCAAGGCGCTGGCCAAAGCATAAGCCCGGCGTGGTCAGGGGCTTCAAGCACAGCGCCCGCCAGGTTCATCAAGGAGCCATCCATAGGGCCTGTGTCATGCCACTTTCCCCCGCACAGCGACCTTGGGCACCGGTGCTGGGGAGAGGGCTTCCGGCCACGATGAAAGCGGGGCCTTGATGATGCAGACACGACGGCAGCTGCACCGGCCCTCTGCGTCTTCGCCCTGAACGGCGGCAGGCGCTGCCAGGAGCGACCCGCGTCGGCCATAAAAAAAGGAGAGGCAAGCCTCTCCTTTCTGATGTTCGCAACGGCAGCCGCCATGCACTCAGTGCAGCTTCATGCTCGGGCGCAGCACCCGGTTGATGCGGCCCACCAGCATGATGAGGCCGGTCTTGATGTAGCCGTGCAGGGCCACCTGGTGCATCCGGTAGAGGGAGATGTAGACGATGCGGGCGATGTAACCCTCCACCATCATGGAGCCCCGCATCAGGTTGCCCATCAGGCTGCCCACGGTGGAGAAGCGGCTCAAGGAGACCAGGGAGCCGTGATCGTGATAGCGGTAGGGCTTCATCTCGCCGCCGTTCATCTTGGCCAGGATGTTCTTGAACGCCTGGGTCGCCATCTGGTGGGCGGACTGGGCGCGGGGCGGCACGAACTTGCCGTCCGGCTGCGGGCAGGCGGCGCAGTCACCGATGACGAAGATGTTCTCGTCCCGGGTGGTCTGCAGGGTCTCGTGGACCACCAGCTGGTTGATGCGGTTGGTTTCCAGGCCCGCGATCTCCTTCATGAAGTCCGGCGCCTTGATGCCCGCGGCCCACACCATGAGGTCTGCTTCAATCAGCTCCCCATCCTTGGTGTGCAGGCCCTCGGCGGTGGCCTCGGTGATCATGGTGGCGGTGCGCACGTCCACGCCCAGCTTCACCAGCTCCTGATGGGCGGAGCCGCTGATGCGCTCCGGCAGGGCCGGCAGGATGCGGGGGCCCGCTTCCACCAGGGTCACCTTGAGGCTGTCGGTGGTGAGGTTCTTGAAGCCGTAGGCGTAGAGCTGCTCCACCGCGTTGTAGAGCTCGGCGGAGAGCTCGACGCCGGTGGCGCCGCCGCCGACGATGGCGATCTTCACCTTGTCACCGGGCTGGTATTCGGTGGCGAACTGCAGGAAGCGGTTCATCATGCTGTTGTAGAAGCGGTGCGCCTGAGAGGGGCTGTCCAGGAAGATGCAGTGATCCTTGATGCCCTTGGTGTTGAAGTCGTTGGAGACCGAGCCGATGGCCATCACCAGAATGTCGTAAGCCACTTCCCGCTCGTTGACCACCAGGGCGCCGCTCTCGTCGTGGATGGGGGCCAGCACGATGCGTTTCTCGTCGCGCTTGATGTCGGTCAGGCTGCCGAGCTGGAATTCGAAGCCGTGGTTCTTGGCGTGGGACTGGTAGCTCAGGGCATCGATGCCCGCATCCATGGAGCCGGTGGCCACTTCGTGCAGCAGGGGCTTCCACAGGTGGGTGCGATTGCGATCCACCAGGGTGATCCTGGCCTTGTTCTTCTTGCCCAGCTTGCGGCCCAGGCTGGTCGCAAGCTCGAGACCACCGGCGCCACCGCCTACAACGACAATATTCATCATGATGATTTTCCTTGGTTCCTCAAAACGAAAGGGAGCCATTGGCTCCCTAAAACGAAATCGGTTGACGTGATGGCTCAGGCTTCTTTGAAGGCCTTCATCCGTTGCAGATGGTGCGAGATGTTCTTGAACTTATGGGTCTCGCGCTCATCCCATACGATGTCGTAATAGTTCTTCAATTCACGTTCAGTGTCCCGATTATCGCGGATTTCATCCTGAACGGAAAGGATGCACAGGCAGTTTCCTGAATTTTTATTACGAAATTCGGTTACACACTTGGTGCCGATGTCCTCGTACTCTTCCGGCCTGTCGATCTTGCCCTGCATGTTCTCTTCCGGGTGCAGGTTGGGGTTGAAGACCACCTGCTTGATACCGCACAGAAACCCGATCCGCTCGCTCCAGTAGCCACCCAGGCCCACGCCGCAGATGAGGGGTTTGGGATCGGTGCTCATGTCGAGCTGCTTCTTCACTTCCTTGAGCAGGTGGCTCATGTCGTGGCGGGGGTGAACCGTGCTGTAGTGCACGAAACGCACATCATCATCGATAAACTGCAACTGCAGCACTTTTTCATGATTGCCGGGGCTGGTGGCATCAAAGCCATGCAGATAGATGATCATGGACAAGACCTCAAAAACTGTGTCGGTTCTATCGAAACTACCCCAGCGACAGGGCCTTGCGCCACCAAAACATCCCACTTTCTTGCTTTGGATCACGCCCCTTCGGGCAACCAAACCGCGCGTCGGGGCGGCTGTGGCAGCGCCATGCCCCGGCGGGACATGGCGCAAACCGGGTCTGGCGAGGTTACCCGCCGCACTGGGCGAAGCGCGCCACCGCCGCTTCCACCAGGGCCAGGCTCCCCTGCCAGAAGGCGGGTTTTCGAATGTCCTGCCCCAAATGCCGTTCGACCAGCTCTTCGGCGCTCATGCGACCTGTGTCTCGCAGCAGGGCGCGGTAGGCCTTCGCCACCCCCTCCTCCCCTGCGGCCTGGCGGCTCATCAGCTGCTGATAGACCCCGAGGCTGAACAGATAGCCAAAGAGGTAGGGGTAGTTGTAAAAACCGAAGCCCGCGATGGAGAAGTGCGCCTTGGCGGCCCAGAACAGGGGGTGATAGCGGTCGAGGCTCTGCTCGTACCAGCGTCCCCAGGCCTCGTCGGTGAGCCCCTTGAGCCGGGCCGACGACACATAGCCCTGCTCGCGCTCGGCCACCAGGGCCCGCTCGAAGTCGAAGCGGGCCGGGATGTTGACCAGGAAGGTGGCGGCGCCATCGGCATCCGCCCAGGCGATGGCCAGACGCTCCTCGGCGCTTCGGGCCTGCTCGTAGAGGGCGCTACGCACCAGGGTCTCCGCGAAGATGGAGGCGGTCTCCGCGAGGGTCATGGGGTAGCTGCGCTGGCTCATGGGCAAGTCTCGGATGAGCCAGTTGTGCCAGGCGTGACCGAGCTCGTGGGCCAGCGTGATGACGTTGTCCATGGTGCCCGCATAGGTGATGAAGACCCGCGGCTCCACCGGCTCGGCAAACTTGGTGCAATAGGCCCCGGTGCGCCGGTTGGGGGTGGGGGCGGCATCAATCCAGCCGCGCTCGGCCATCATGCGGGCAAAGTCCCCCATCTCGGGGTCAAAGCGCGCGAAGGCCTGGGCGATGATGTCGACCGCTTCCTCGAAGGGGATCTCCCGGCGGCTGGCGGCAGGGGGCGGCGCAAAGAGATCCTCCGGCCCCAGCACCTCGAGGCCGAGGTGACCGGCCATCAGCCCCAGGGCCCGCTGGCCCAGATGACGGGCCTGCCAGGTCTCCGCCATCAGAGTATCCAGGGTCGCCCGCTCGATGTGGCTCTGGTGGCAGGAGAGATCCAGGGCATCGAGGCGCCGGTGTTTGCCGCGCTGGCGCGAGAGCTCCAGGCGCCAGCCGTTGAGGGCGTTGAGGATGGCCGCCACCGTCTCCTGCTCCCCTTCCCAGCCGGCGCTGATGGCATCGAAGGCCTCTTTGCGCAGGGCCCGATCCGGGCTGGAGAGCAGGTTGCTCGCCTCCGCCAGCCCCATCTCGCGACCCGCGATCACCAGCCTTATCTTGCCCACCAGATCGTTGTAGAGGTTGCCCCAGGCGTGCAGGCCGTCGGTGCCAAGGCCGATGACCAGCTGCTCCGCCTCCACCGGCAGCCGCTGATCCTGCAGGCGGCGCTCGTGGCGCAGCCGGTACCCCTCCTCCCCGAGCAGGGGGTCGGCCATCAGTTGCTCAAACTCGGGCGCAGGCAGCCCCAGCATCAGATCTTCGATGGGGGCAAGCGTCTTGAACAGATCCGCATTGAGGGCACGGGCCCGGGAGGCAACCTGCTTGGCGAGGGGATCCCGGGCGTCCTGGCTCCCCTTGCAGGCGGCCAGCACGGCGATGTTCCAGCCGATGTCGCGAATGCGCCGGGCCCGCAGGCGTACCTCCCTGAGGAAGTCCAGCAAAGCGCCTGGGGTGCGAGGAACCAGGGCCAGTCTCTCGATGAAACCGCTCAGCTCGGCCAGGCTGGCGCGGGCCAGGCTCATGTCCGCCTCGAGGACACTGCTGTCGAGGGAGGGGTAGATGTGATCATTTTGCCACTGCTGTGGATAGACTCGTTGTTGCATCGAACGCTCATCGTCAGGGACGGGCCTGGCCCGTCGTGAAATCCAGGTGGCCAGAGCCACCACCTTCGCGGGCAGGCATCACACCAGCCGCTCGAGGCGCACCACCGCCTCTTCCACATAGCGCAGGCTCTCCTGCCAGAACCCGGGTTCGCGGATGTCGACCCCCAGGTGCTTCTCCACCAGCGCCTCGGCGCTCATGCGGCCGGTATCTCGCAGCAGGGCGCGATAGGCGGGCACAAACTCGCCCCCGGCCCGCGCATGCTGGGCATAGAGCCCCAGGCTGAAGAGATAGCCAAACAGATAGGGGTAGTTGTAGAACCCGGACTCGGCGATGGAGAAGTGACCCTTGCTGGCCCAGAACAGCTCGTCATACTGGCTGAGGGCGTCACCATAGCACTGCTGCTGCGCCGATTTCATCATCTCCCGCATCTGGCTCGTCCCCACGTAACCCGCCTCCCGCGCCGTCACCAGGGCGCGCTCGAAGGCAAAGCGGGCGGGGATGTCGAGGAGCAGGCTCGCGGCCCGCTCCCCGTCCAGCCAGGCGATGGCCCGGCGCTGCTCCACCTTGTCGGTGGCGGCCAGCAGGGCATCACGCACCAGGATCTCGGCAAAGAGGGAGGCGGTCTCCGCCAGCGTCTTGGGGTAGCCCCGCTGCTCGAAGGGAAGATCCCGCAGCAACCAGCTGTGCCAGGCGTGGCCGAGCTCATGGGCCAGGGTGATGACGTTGTCCATGGTCCCCTCGAAGGTGAGGAAGACCCTTGGCTCGGGCGGATCGGCATACTCGGTGCAATAGGCGCCGCTTCGCCTGTGCTCGCTCGGGGCGGCATCGATCCACCCCTTGTCGGCCATCATGCGGACAAACGCCCCCATCTCGGGATCGAAGGCGGCAAAGGCCTCCATCACCAGATTCAGCGCCTGCTCGAAGCCGAACTTGCCGTGTACGGCCTGAGGCGCCGGAGCAAAGAGATCCCAGGGGGCGAAGTCGGTGATCTGCTGGGCACAGGCCATGGCCCGCAAGGCGCGGCGCCCGAGCTCCCTGTGCTCCCCGGCCGCCGCCATCAGGGTCTCCAGGGTCGCGCCCGTGATGTGCTCCTGATGGCAGGTGACCTCGAGGGCATCCAGCCTGCGCCCCTTGCCACGCTGGTGGCCGAGCTCGTTGCGCCAGCCGTTGATGGCGTTGAGAATGGCGGTCACCGTCTCCTGCTCCGCCTCCCAGGCGCCCTGGATGGCGTGCCAGGCACTGGCGCGCCGCGCCCTGTCCGGGTGGGCGAGCAGGTTGTCCGCCTGGGCAAGCCCCATGGGCACCCCCTCCACCACCGGCAGCAGCCGCCCCACCAGGTTGTCGTAGAGATCCCCCCACCCCTGCAGGCCGTCTACCGCCAACCCCTCGATGAGCTGCTCGCTCTCGAGCGAAAGCCACTGATCCTGCTGCGCTCTGTCGTGATGGATGTGGTAGGCCAGCTCGAAGAGTTCGGGATCTTGCAGCAGGGTGCGCACCAGTGACTTGGGGGCGCGAACCCAGAACAGGTCCACCGGCTTGCTGCGCTGGGCCAGGGTCGCCTCCAGCTGCTGGCCCCGGGAGAGCAGTACCCGGGCCTCCTCGTCGCGCCCGTTCTGGCTCAGCCGGTTGTAACCA
The DNA here is from genome assembly GCF_027707725.1 of Aeromonas sp. QDB25. Lineage (NCBI taxonomy): Bacteria > Pseudomonadati > Pseudomonadota > Gammaproteobacteria > Aeromonadales > Aeromonadaceae > Aeromonas > Aeromonas sp. QDB25. Next base: position 26,601 of record NZ_JAPCIZ010000003.1, read on the forward strand.
TAGACCTGACTGTTCCAGGCCAGGCTCTTCACCCCGTTGGCCTCGCGGCGGATGGCCCGCAGCAGGTGGCGCAGGGCATTGGCATCCGCAACGGGATGGGCGGGATCCGGCAGGTCCGCCAGGAGGGCGTCAAGCCGGGTGAGGGCGCGGGCAGCCTCCTGGAAGGCGGCCTCGATGGCAGGATCGTCGGGGGCGGCATAGATGTGATCATCTCGCCAAACGGGTGGTTTCATGGTTGTCCTTGTCTGTTTGCGTCCATATCGGGTCACCCCGCCTCTGCGGGCGGGTGAAACCGGATAGTACGAAGGGGGCCAGGCACTTGCCTAGCCCCCATTCGAGGCAACCGGCAGAAGAGCGCCCCCGGGTGCGACGGCCCCTGTCGGCCCTCCCCCGACAAGCGACCTATTTGGCGGGCTGAAGCTTGCTCACCAGGGTCATGGCCACCACCAGCACCAGCCCTGCCACCACGCCGGCCAAGGCGCTCAGCAGGGTGGGCGTCACCACGGCCAGTACCCCGCCGACCCCGGGCAGGGCGGCCACCGTGTCCGCCGTCCCTTCGATGAGATGATGGAGGAAGGGCCAGCCATGGACCAGAATGCCGCCGCCGACCATGAACATGGCGATGGTGCCCACCAGGGCAAGCAGGTGCATCAGACGGGGCGCCGTCACCAGCAGCCCCTGCCCCACCGCCCGGCGCACGGCGCCGCCATCGGGCTTTTGCAGCAGGTGCAGACCGATGTCGTCGAGCTTGACGATGAGCCCCACCAGGCCATAGACCCCGACGGTCATCAGCAGGGCGATGCCCGCCACCACGGCGATCTGCAGGCCCAGGCTCGACCCCTGCACGGTGCCGAGGGCGATGACGATGATCTCCGCCGAGAGGATGAAATCGGTGCGAATGGCCCCCTTTACCTTCTGGCGCTCATAGGCCGCCAGATCCTCGGGCACCGGCGCCGCCTGATGCGCCTCTTCCTCGTGGGGCAGGAACTTGTGGACCAGCTTCTCCGCCCCCTCGAAACAGAGGTAGGCCCCCCCCAGCATCAGGAGCGGGGTGATGAGCCAGGGGATAAGAGCACTGATGGCGATGGCGGCAGGCACCAGGATGAGCTTGTTGCGAAACGACCCCTTGGCCACCGCCCACACCACCGGCAGCTCACGCTCGGCCCGCACCCCGGAGACTTGCTCTGCATTGAGGGCGAGATCGTCCCCCAGCACCCCGGCCGTCTTCTTCGCCGCCACCTTGGTCATCAGGGCGACATCATCGAGCACGCTGGCAATATCATCGAGCAGGGTCAACAAACTGGCTCCGGCCATATCTGGCATTCCTTCTATTGAGTGGGACACATCCGGGCTGCCCCGGTCAGGGTGATGAGGGGGTCAGGGGACCACGGGCCCATCCGGGGATCACCCTTTGGGGCAAAAGATGGCACAGTGTAACGGGAAGCCGCCACGGCGGCAGCCCCCCATGGCAGATCCCCTGCTCCGTTTTCACCTCACGGCCACCGGCCCAAGGAGTTCCCATGCAACCCTGGCAACCTCTGCTCGATTTCTGGTTTGGCGATGACGCAGACGACGCTCCCCGTGCCGCCCGTCAGGCCCCCCTCTGGTGGGGCAAGAGCAGCGAGACCGATGCCCTGCTGGCCTCACGCTTCGGCGAACTGGCGGCCCGTGCCGCAGCGGGCGAGCTCGCCCGTTGGGAGGGCGATCCCGCAGGGCGCCTGGCCCTCATCCTGCTGCTGGACCAGCTGCCGCGAAACCTTCACCGCCACACCCCCGCCGCCTTCGCCCAGGACGACAAGGCCAGGGCGCTGTGCCTCAAGGGGCTCACCCTCGGGGTCGACAAGGGGCTCTCGCCGCTGGCCCGGGTCTTCTTCTATCTGCCCCTCGAGCACGCGGAGTCCAGAGAGCAGCAGGCCAGAAGCGTCGCCCTGTTCGAGGCCCTGGCCGACGAGCAGGCCACAGGCCCGGCCCGGGCCACCTTCGAAGGCTTTGCCGACTTTGCCCGGCGCCACCAGGTGATCGTCGAGCGCTTTGGCCGCTTCCCCCACCGCAACGCCATCCTGGGCAGGGCGAGCACGGAGGAAGAGGCCGCCTTCCTGCAACAACCCGGTTCGGGATTCTGACATAAAAAAATCCCCGCCATGGGCATGGCGGGGAGAGAACAACCGATCCGCACCTCACTGGATGCGATAGCGGGAGATCTGCTGATGGATATTCTCCGTGGTCACGTTCAGCTCCTCTGCGGCGGCGGAGGTCTCCTCCGCCGTGCTGCTGGTCTGCTGCACCACCTGGGCTATCTGCTCGACCTGGAGGGCGATGGATTCCGCCGCCGAGGTCTGCTCGCGGATGGCCAGGGTGATCTCGCCGACCTGATCCATGACGCGATGGGAGGCCTGGCGGATCTGGGTGATGATGGCCCCGCTTTCCGTCGCCATGGCCACCCCTTGCGCCACCTTCTCCTCCACCAGGACCATTCTGGCCACCGTGGCCTCGGACCCTTGCTGGATAGCCTCCACCGTCCTTGAGATCTCCTGGGTCGACTGGGCCGTCCGCTCCGCCAGCTTGCGCACCTCGTCGGCGACCACCGCAAAGCCGCGTCCCTGCTCACCGGCCCGCGCCGCCTCGATGGCGGCGTTGAGCGCCAGCAGGTTGGTCTGCCCCGCCACATCGTTGATGACGTTCACCACCCCACCGATGCGGGAGATCCCCTCCCCCAACGCCGTCACATCGCGGGAGGCCTGACGAATGGCGTCGGCGATGTCGTTGATGGCGAGCACAGTGCGCTCTATGGTGGCCCCGCCGTCACTGGCGAGCTTGCCGGATTCATTGGTGATGCGGCTGGTCTCCTGGGTGCGCTGGGAGATGTCCGTGATGCTCACGCTCATCTCCTCCACCCCGGCGGCGATAAGGCTGGTGGCGTCATTGGCCTGACTCGCCGACTCCGCCATGTGCTGGGCCGCCTGGGAAAGGGACTCTGCCGTGCTCTTGATCTGCAGGCTGCCCACTGAGAACTCGGTGAAGGTCTGCTGCAAGGTGTCCAGCAGGCGGTTGACCGCCGTCAGCGTCTGGCCGATCTCGTCCTGCTGGCTCACATTGGCCCGCAGGGTGAAGTTCAGGTCGCGCTGGATCTCGGACAGGGTCGCCATGGCCAGACGGAGGGGATTGGCGACCTGCCTGAACAGCCAGAGAAAGAGCACCAGCGTGAGGGCCCCCGCGCCCACCGAGATGAACAACAGGGCCTGCATGCTGCTATCGGCATTCTGCTCGCCTCGCAGCTTGACGGCGTCACCTTGCTGGATGTTGAAGTGGACGTGCTTGTCGATGGCCTGGGAAAGCTGCTCAAACAAGGGGGCAAGCTCCGTGTCGATCGCCTCTCTGGCCTCCACATTCTTGTTCTCGCGGGACAGGCGCAGGACGTCTTCAGAGGCCTTGCCGTACTGGGCAACCAGGCGCCGATCATCGGCGACGAGCTGCCTGTCCTCCTCATTGGAGATCATCCCGCTTTCATACTGGCTCAGCAGGGCGTCCATCTTGGTGTGAAGGGATGCAATGCTCTGCTCTATCTGACTCATCTTGCCGTCGTCGGTGTTGAGCACGTGCGCCTGGATCAATGAATGCAGGGCGTAGAAGTCTGTTTGTATCTCCTTGATCGTGGAAATGCTGGGGACTGTGTTGTCTGTTACATAGCTGAGATCCGCATTGGCGGAGGAGAGTCTGCTGATACTGAACCAGCTGAGACACCCCAGGGCCAGCATGACCAGCAGGGCAATGAGTTGAAGCCGACGAGCGATATTCATGAGTGCTTACTCCATCCATAGACTCCCTGCCAGGGTAGCCGATGCGGGCCCCGAAAATAGCGCCTAAAACATGCATTTCATTACACTTTTCAACTTCTGCTCGGCCGCGTCACACCCGCCGCCCCAACCCGGCCTTCGGGACCGCCGCCCCCCTCTGGCAGAATGGAAAAAGGAAGGCATTCGCCTTCCTTTTTTGCCCGGGGCGGCCGCACTGGCCGCCCATGAGCCCCGTGACAGGGCGCTCGCCGGTCACGCCGCCTCGGCCAGCTCCTCCTCTTTTTTCTGGTAGGCCTGGGGGGAGAGCCCCAGCAGCTCCTGCACGGTGGAGGCCACCGTGATGGAGGAGAGCGTCCCCACCAGGATGCCGGCGAACAGGGTGAAGGAGAAGCCGTAGAGGGCGTCGCCGCCGAACAGGAGCAGGGCCCCCACGGTGAAGAGGGTGGTGCCCGAGGTGATCATGGTGCGGCTGAAGGTGGCCTTGATGGCCACGTCCGAGCACTCGTGGATCCCCATGCGGGTACGAGACCCCAGCAAGTCCCGCAACCGGTCCGAGATGACGATGCTGTCGTTGAGGGAGTAGCCTATCACCGCCATCAGGCCCGCGATGACGTTGAGGTCGAACTCGATGTCAAAGAGCGCGAGCAGCCCGATGGCCACCAGACCATCGTGCAACACCGACACCAGGATGCCGATGGCCTGGCGCCACTCGAAGCGCACCGCCAGGTAGGCGGAGATGGCGAGCGAGGCCACCAGCACCGCCAGCATCCCCTGCTGGAACAGCTCCGCGCCCACCTGGGGCCCGACGATGGTGGTGCGCAAGAGCTCCACCGGCAGGGCGAGTTGCTGCCCCAGCATGGTCGCCAGATCCTCCGCCGCCCAGGGCAGCGCGTGGGGGGGCAGCTTGATGAGCCACTCGCCGGGCACACCGGCGCCGTGCAGCTCCACCACCCCCGCCAGGGGCGCCGTCAGCAGAGCGTTGAGCTCATGGGCCTCCTTCAGGGTCTGGATGCGAAACTCCAGCAGGATCCCGCCGGTGAAATCGAGCCCGAGGGCGAGCCCTTTTGTCGCAAGGACGGCCACGCAGGCCAGGGTCAGCAGCACGGAGGCCCACAGCCCGATATAGCGCCAGCGGGTCAGCCCCATGGCCAGGATCATTCTCAGCATTGTTCTTCCCTCGACGTCAGGTGGTTCAGGCTTCCCGGCAGGAAGCGGTCGGTGCGCAGGTCATGCAGACTCACGGGCGCGGCGTCATGGTGATGAAGTCGGTTCATGGTCATACCCTCAGCAGCTTGGCGCGGCTGTTGCCCCACAGGGGGTTGATGATGGCGCGGGTGCCCCAGATGCCGGTCACCATGCTGGAGATGAGCCCCAGGATCAGGGTGATGGAGAAGCCCTGCAGCGGCCCGGAACCGATGGCATAGAGCACCACGGCGCAGATGAGGGTGGTGATGTTGGCATCGAAGATGGTGCGAAACGCCGAGCGATAACCAAAGTCGATGGCGTTGGCCAACGAACCCCCTTCCCGCAGCCGGTCCTTGATCCGCTCAAAAATCAGCACATGGGTATCCACCGCCATGCCGACGGTGAGCACCAGACCGGCGATCCCCGGCAGGGTCAGCACGGCCCCCGGCAATACCGCCAGCATCCCCACCTGCATCAGCAGGTTGGCAACCAGCGCCGTGATGGCGACCCAGCCGAACTTGCGATACCAGGCCATCATGAACAGCATCATGCCCGCCATGCCGAACGCCAGGGCGGTGAAGCCCGCCTCGATGTTCTGCAGACCCAGGGTCGGGCCTATGCTGCGCTCCTCCAGGATCTTCAGCGGCGCGGTGAGGGCCCCGGCCCGCAGCAGCATGGCAAGCTCCTGGGCCTCGGGCAGGCTGCCAATCCCGGTGATGCGGAACTGGTTGCCAAGGGCGGTCTGGATGGTGGCGACGTTGATCACCTCGCTTCGGGCGCGCAGCTTGCCTTCGGCGTTGGTCTTGTACTCGGTGAAGACGGTGGCCATGGGCTTGCCCACGTGCTGGCGGCTGAACTGGTTCATCTTGCTCCCCCCCAGGGTGTCGAGCACGATGTTGACCTGGGGCTGCCCCATCTCCCCCATGTTGGCGCGGGCATCGACGATGTGCTCGCCGCTCAGCACCGGCTGGCGGGCCAGCCCCACTGCCTGGCCGCTGCGATCCGCCATGAAGAAGCGGCTGTCGGCCTTGGCTTCATAGAAGGCCAGGGACGCGGTGGCGCCGATCACCTCTTTCGCCTGCTTGGGGTTGTGCACCCCCGGCAGCTCGATGCGGATGCCGTCCTGCCCCTGACGCACCACCGAGGCCTCGACGATGCCGAGCTCGTTGATCCGCTTTTTCAGGATCGACAGGTTCTGGGTCACGGCGTTGTTCACCAGCAAGGTGCGCTCGGCGTCGCTCAGCACCAGGGTCAGTGCATTGCCGGAGCGGCTCAGTGTCCACTGATCCTGGCGGGTACCGGCACTCTCCTTGATGATGGAGAGCCAGGCCTCCTGCCCCGCCACGTCGGGCAGGGTGACGGCCACGCTCCCCTGGGCGGTGCGCATCACGCTGGCGCCGCGCAGGTTGGCCTCGCGAAAACGGGTGCGCAGGGTATCCACCAGGTTCTTGGTCTGGTTGTCGATGACAAAATCCACGTCCACCCCGATCAGCAGCTGGGAGCCACCGCGCAGGTCCAGCCCGAGCTTGATGGGATCGGCGCCGAGCCGGCTGATCCAGGCCGGGGCGTTGGAGTAGAACTCCAGGGTCAGGGCGGCGCTGTCCAGCCCCTGCTGCTCCAGCAACTGCTTGGCCAGTTGCTGCTCCCCCTGGCTGGCGAACACCAGCGCCATCCGGCCACCCTGGGCGATCTGCTTGAGGGGGTCGATGTGGTTCTCGGCCAGCAGGGTGCGCTGCGCGTCGCTCAGGCGCGACTGGCCGTGCAGACCGAGGGAGGGCTGCTCACCGAAGAAGGTGGGCAGGGAATAGAACGCGAACGTGACCAGCATCAGCAGCAACAGGGCGTACTGCCACAGGCTCATGCGGTTCAACACGGTATGACTCTTTTTTCTCATGAAATCGGCCTCTGTCAGGCGATGGCAAGGGGCGACACCGGGGTCGCGCCGTGCAAAAAAATGAAACAAGACAGCCTAACCGTTCACTAAAAGTGAACAGCAACAGAGAGAAGATGAGGCAACAGGTGGCAAGCTGACCCCATCGGGGTCAGGCGAGGAAGCTCTGGGCGAAGCGGTACTGCAGATGCCGGCGCTGCAGGCGGCGCCTGTGAATGCCGGCGAAGTGATCGCGAAAGCTCGTCCCCGGGTAGAAGAGGGCGGCATAGAACAGCAGGCCGCACAGCAGCAGCAGGATCGCCTGCTGGGACCAGCTCATCACCAGCTCGTAGACCACGCTGCCGGGCTGATGATCGCGGCTCAGGGAGTGCTCGAGGCGCAGCAGGTGATTCTGGTGGGAGCCGACGAACTTGACGATGCCATCGTCACTGCCGCTGACGCCGTGGGCCGCCGGGCTTGCGTCGGCAGGTGCCGCCCCCTCCGCCAGCGAGTGGGCCTGCTGGGCCGAGGGCTGGAACGCGGGTACCTTGACCCCCTCCACCGAGAGGGTAGAGAACAACAGTGCGAGGGTAATGAGCAGGGTCATCGCCGCCAGTTTCACGTTGTCGGTCAGGTTCAAAAGTTAATTCCCACACAATAGAAAGGGCAAGCTACCACAGCCTGCCCCACAAGAACAAGGGCGGCAGGCCCGGGGCCCGCCGCCCTTGTGTTGTCTCACCGCGTCCTCAACGGCTGCGGGTCATGCCCTCGAAGTCCTCGGCATAGTCCTTGAGCAGGGTGTAGAGGTGGGCCCGCTGGGATAGATCCATGGAGTGGCTGAGATCGCTCAGCCACTGGATGGTGCGCTGGCGGGACTGGTCCGTGTAGCCGGTGAAGCGGCCATCCATCAGGCCGTCCCCCTGCTGGAGCAAGCGGGTCAGCTCCTGGCCGAAATCCGGGCTCTGGCGCTGCTTCATCAGCCGCTCCAGCTCCTTGGTCCAGGCCTCCTGAAAGTCGAGCCAGGGGGCCATCATCTCGTATTGCCACTCGGCCCACTGCGTGATGAGAGGCTCCTGGGCCGGCTTCACCTTGCCAATCCAGAACACCAGGCGCTCGTTCATCTTCTCCCGAAATCCCTTGATCATCTCGGCCTTCGACTGGGTGGCAAAATCGTGCTGGCGCTCCTGCTGGCGCTTCACCCGATCGGCCATGAAGCGAGCCACCTGATCGTCGGTCAGGGTCTTGGCGAGGCGCACCGTGCGGGGAATGGCGTTCTCCAGGGTGCGGGTCAGGCTCGCCTGGGTTCTGTCCAGATGCAGGGTCACCTGGGCCGGGCTCATGGGGCTGGCCACCGCCTTGGCCAGGGCATCGAGATCCCGGGCATAGATGGGCAGCTCATGCTGCCGGTGCCAGGCCATCAGCCCCTTCACCTCCTGGTCCAGCAGCTTCTTCTGGCTGCGATCCAGGGAGAAGTAGTCGTCCAGTTGCCAGACGATGGCCGAGTCGAGCCAGTAGTAGATCACCCGGGTGGCGCAACCCGTCAGCAGCAGGCAGAGCAGCAGCAGGCTCCAGCTACGCGGTTGACGCCATGAGAATGTGGTCACCATGCATGCCTCCCATTCATTGAATACACGCGTCGCGCGAGCCGTTGCCGGGCATCACTCCAGGCGCTGGCGGTTGATGTCGATCAGGGCCTGATACTCGGGCCCGGGTTGCTGTTCGGCCATCAGCAGCGCCCACAGCAGGCCGATGTAATCGACCCAGGGCAGGAAGGCATCGGCCTGGAATCCCCGGGGCCCCAGCCCCGTCGGTGCCCCGTCCATGGCTTCAAGATAGCAGCTCTCCAACTGGCACCGCTGCTCTTCGCTCCAGCCGTGGGTGCGCTGAATGCTGGCGGCCTCGAACCCTGGATGGCCGGCGGCGCCGTACTCCCAGTCGATGACCCAGGGTCGCGACCCCAACAAGTTAGCCGGATTGAGATCGTGATGGCAAGGGAGCCAGCAGTCGTCCGGCTCCCGGCTCGCGAGCAGGGCCCGCTCCAGCGCGGGCAGCCAGGGAGGGATATGGGCCAGACGCTGCCGATAACCGCCGCTGTGGGCCCGCACCGCCATCACCACGGTCGGCACCGGCAGGCGGTGCAGCCGCACCAGCACATCCGCCATCAGGCGGGGTTGCGCGGCGAGAGGCGGCGCCTGCTCGGCCCAGTTGGGTTCGTCGCACCACGCCAGCAGCATCAGGCCGGTGGCGGGATCGCCGTGATGACAGGGCAACGCCAGCCCCTGCCCCACCGCCCCCTGGTAGAGCTGCCACTCGGTGGCCCGGTCGATGCCAAGGCGCACCGGATCCGGATGACCGCGGCGCAGGAAGGCCTGCTCGCCAGTGGGGAGGCAGAGCCGGTAGTTGCCGTTGGTCAGGCCCTGGCCCAGCGGCTCAAGGCGCCCCTGATCCCAGGGCGCCGGCAGACTGGCGAGGAGTGCCAGCTCCGCCAGATCCCCCTGCCCCCGCGGGTCCTCACCAGCCAAAGGTGGACTTCTTGGCCTGTTTGCGGATCTCTTTCTGATCGGCCCACAGCAGTTCGCCGTTCTCCACATCCATCAGGTTCATGGTCATCTGGTAGTAGACGTCCTTCACCTTGCCGTTGTCCTTGACGATGCTGGCGAGGTTGCCATAGACCATGTAGCGGGCACCGGTCTGCTTGCCGAGCCGCACCATGGTGGCGGGATCCACCATGCCGCTGCCCTGCTGGTATTCGAGCTGCTGCTTGACCGCCGCCACCTTGCTCATGTCCACGAAGCGGAACTTGCCCGAGCGCAGCAGCTTGGTGCGGATAGTGTCGGTGATGGCCTCGGTGTCGATGTGCTCCGAGGTCTTGTTGCGGATGGAGTCCATGAACATCACCGGGCGGCCCCCGGCGGTGATCTCGCTGGTGGCCGGGGACGCCAGCATGGAATCCGCCATCTTGTCGGCGATGGCCTGCAAGTCGGAGGAGCCGTAATCGACGGTCACCGTCTCGGTCTCGGTGGGATCGCCATAGCTGACGGTGGTGCTGGAACAGCCGCCCAGCAGCAGGGCGCCGGTCAGGATCAGCAGGGCATGATTCATTTTCATCAGTAGGATTCCTCCATCACTTCGCGAACGTAAATCCGGTAACCCCGTGCAGCCGGGCTCGGCGCCAGGGCGGACAGGGTACGGGTCTGGTAGCCATGCAACTTGAGGGGGGCCCAGCCGCGGCCATCGCTGGCCACCTCCTGCCCCGCGTCGTCATACCAGTAGAAGAGATATTGCAGCGTGTTGTCACCACGCTGGGTGCTGGCCGCCGCCACGTTGACCTGCAACAGGCCGTTCTGCTGGCGCCGGCTGAGCTCGGTCAGGGTGACGTTGACGTTTTGATGCTGCTCGGCCACCGCCGCCGCACCAGCCGCGCCATAGAGCGCCACGCCGGAAGTATTGGTGGCACAGCCCGTCAGCAGCAGAACCAGGCCCAGGGCCAACCCTTGTGCTTTCATCTTGCTCTCCTTGCCGGTGGCCGTCGGCCTGACCGGTCATTCATCTGAGTTGCCATATCCGGTTCCCCCTAGAGGGGCATCACCCGGGTCGTGAGCCCGCTCCCAAGGCGCTGTACCCACACCAGGGTGGTGCGCCCGGCGTGGACGCTGAGTGGCAGGGTGCGCATGGCGCTGCCCGCCCCCAGGGTCAGGGTGACGTTCCCGGCCGGGACCATCCCCTGCCAGCTCGAGGCCTTGGCGGGCAGCGTCAGCCAGCTGCGGGTATCCGCCCGCTCCGAGAGGGTGTTGAAGATCCCCACCAGGATGTTGCCCACATCCCCCCCCTCCTTGGCGGCAGTGCGCCGCACATGCTCCTTGGCCACCAGCCGCAGGGCCTGTCGGGTCAGCATGCCGGGCAGCCGCTCCTGCAGATCCTTGGCCGCCAGCGCCTCCAGCCTCACCAGCTCGCTGGTCTGCGCCACCCCCTTGCCCACCGACAGGGTAAGCGGGGCGCCGTCGCTGGCCCGATTGTCGTAATAGGGCACCGCCACGGTAAAGGTACGAAAATCGCCGCTGGAGGTGGAGATGGGCAGCGGCAGGAAGAGCTCCCGGCGCGCCGGAATGAGGCCATCTTCAAACAGCACCACAAGCTGTCCTTCATCCTTGACCGGCTGCGGCGCCTTGCGGCCCATCCGTTGCTCGGTCTCCTTGAGCTCCTCGGGAGAGCCGCGAAGCCGGGCCAGGCGCAGCAAGGCATCCTGCAGACTCTGGTTGTCCGGCGCTATCTGGTAGCCGCGCTGGTAATCGACCCAGGCATCGTTGAGATCCCCGGCCGCCTCGTAGAGCACGCCGGAGAAATAGAAGGTGTAGGCGTTCTGGAAACCGTTTTTCACCTGGCCTATCAGGCGATCGAGCTCGGGGGCGCCGCGCGACATCAGCTGGCGCATCTCCCCGGCTTCGTCCTCCTGCGCCCCCTCCTGCGCGGCCTTGCGCACCTCGTCGGCCCGCCGTTTAAGGGCCTGCTCCTGCACCTGGTTGGCACGGCGCACCTCTACCAGGGCGCCGTCGGCATCCCCGCGCTGCAAGTAGTTGAGCGCCAGATAGTGGTGCAGCATGGTGCGCTCGTAATCGGGCGCCTGGTAAGCCAGGGTCTGATCGTTGGTGAGCAGGCTGCCCGCCTGGGCCAGTCCCTGGCTCAGGCGGTACTCGGCCTGACTGTCTTCCCACACAAGCCGGCTGTCGGCGGCGGCAAAGGCCTGCTTGCTGGGGCCGTCCTGACCCGCCAGCCAGGCGATGCGCCCCTTCTCCAGCTGGTCGAGCACGAAGGTGTCGTCCCCCGGGGTCGATTCGCGCACCTCGGGCAGGGCCTCGGCGGCATGGCCCAGCAGCAGCTGGTTGCGCAGGGGCACCATCTGATCCGAGTAGGAGACGAACATGTCTTTCCACTGGGAGGCACAGCCCCCCAGCAGCAGACCGGCCAACAGCAGGCCGGTCGACGTGACGAGGCGCATCACAGGCTCAGCAGGGGTCCCAGGGGCTCGCCACCGACCAGGTGCAAGTGGATGTGATAGACCTCCTGCCCGCCGTGGCGGTTGCAGTTCATGATGAGGCGGTAGCCGTCCTCGGCGATGCCCGCGTCGCTGGCGAGCTTGCGGGCCACGGTGAACATCCGGCCCAGCGCCAGCTCGTGATCCGGCTCCACGTCGTTGACGGTGGGGATGAGCACGTTGGGAATGATCAGGATATGGGTCTTGGCCTTGGGCTGGATGTCGCGAAACGCGGTCACCAGATCGTCTTGATAAAGGATGTCGGCGGGGATCTCCTTGCGGATGATTTTGCTGAAAATGGTTTCTTGCGCCATGGGTAACTCCTTTATAGGAAAAAGAAAATTCAATACAAAGCTCAAGCGGCTCCCAAACAGGCCGCCGCAACGCGCCAAGTGTGACACAAGCCGACATTTGGCACAGCCGTTGTCCCAATCGCTTCAGTTATTGTGAAGAATACCGATAGCGAGGAGACGTCCCGCGAACCACAACGGCATCCCCTTCGGGGCATGCAGGGTATCAAAGGGACGGGGTACTCAGGCAAGGGACTTTTGCACAGACAGCGGGACAATAATGAAACAAACAATGTCAGACCTCTCGATCCTACAGAGAGTCTATCTGGGCTTTGCCATCCTGGTCGCCGTCATGGTCGCCAGTGCGGTACTGACCTTTCGCGGCCAGAGCGAACTCAGCGGCGCCCTGGATCAGGTGACCCAGGAGTCCATGCCGCTGGTACTCGCCAGCAGCCAGACCCAGATAAGCCTGCTCAGCGCCAACAAATGGCTCACCGACGTGCTGACCGAGCAGGATCTCAAGCAACTGCCGGCGGAAGTGGCCGAGTTGCAACAGGCCAAGGGCCAGGTCGACAAGATGGTCGCCAGCCTCAAGCAGCAGGTGGCGGTTCATCCCCAGTTGCAGGCGGACATGACTGCCCTCGTCAAGCTGGTGGATGACTACCTGCAACTGACCCAGACCCTGCCCGGCGAACACGAGGCCCTGCTCACCCGGCTGCACAAGGTCAATCAGGCCAAGGGCCAGTTCCAGGTCAGCCTGCCCCAGTTCAAGAAGAACCTGGGGGACATGATGGTCACCATCGACGACAGCTTCATCAAGATGCTCTCCGAGACCCTGACCACCAAGCTCTCCGCCATCGAGCTCTCCACCATGGATGCCCTCAACCAGAGCATCCCCGCCCCCATCGAGGCGGCGCTCAAGCGCAACAAGATGCAGATCGAGGGCTTCAACAGCACCATCAAGGATCTCCAGGGGGAGCTCAAGGACTTCGACAACAACATGGGCCACTACGTCCATGGCTTCGTGCGCGACACCACGGGCAATGACGGCGTGCTCTCCCAATACCTGGCCCTGATGAAGCAGCAGCAGGCCATGCGCGAGCAGAGCAAGCAGGCGAGCCAGCTCATCCTCAGCATCCAGAACAAGCTGGAGGGGATCACCGCCCAGAGCCAGCAGCTGATGAACGCCAGCATCCAGGCCTCCGATCGGGTGCAGACCCAGAGTACCCTGACCCAGGGGATCAGCATCGCCATCGCCATCTTCGTCGCCATCCTGGTGGCCTTCACCCTGGGCAAGGCCATCCGCCGCCCCCTGAAAGAGCTGCTGCGGGTGCTGACCGAGGTGACCCAAGGCGACATGACCCAGCGGGTCGGCTTCAAGAGCCAGAACGAATTCGGCCAGCTCGCCAGCCAGATCAACCTGCTGATCCACCAGATGGGGGATGTGCTCAAGCAGCTCTCCCAGGCTTCGACCCAGCTCAACAGCGCCGCCCACGACAACCGCCACACCACCGAATCGGTGCGGGCGGATCTGGAGAAACAGCGTCAGGAGACCGCCTCGGTCGCCGCCGCCATGACCCAGATGGAGGCCTCGGTGCGGGAGGTGGCCCAGGCCGCCAACCAGACCCTGGAGCGGGTGCAGGATGTGGAGAAAGCCTCCGAGATGGGGCGCAAGGTGATGGCAGGCAACATCACCACCACCCACCAGCTCGCGGGCAAGCTGCAGCAGACCGGCAAGGTGATTGGCGACGTGAGCGCCATGAGCGGCCAGATTGGCAACATCCTCGACGTCATCCGCGGCATCGCCGAGCAGACCAACCTGCTGGCCCTCAACGCCGCCATCGAGGCGGCCCGTGCCGGCGAGCAGGGACGCGGGTTTGCGGTGGTGGCCGACGAGGTGCGCAACCTGGCCGGGCGCACCGCCCAGTCCACCAGCGAAATCCAGACCATGATCGAGAACCTGCAGCAAGGCGTCGCCCGGGCGGTCAACGTGATGCAGGAGTGCTCCCGCGAGATGGACAGTTGCGTGGATCAGAGCTCCCAGGCCAACAACGCCATGGAAGAGGTGCAGGGCATCGTGGTGCTCATCAGCGACATGTCAAGCCAGATAGCCTCCGCCGCCGAGCAGCAGCAGGCCACCAGCGCCGACATCGCCACCAACCTCAACCGCATCTCCGACATCTCGGATCTCAACTATCAGGGCATAGAGCGGGTCGCCGAGACCAGCCAGCAGCTCGACTCCCTTGCCGAGCAGCAGGAGGGGCTGGTCCAGCGCTTCCGCCTCAGTGCCTGATGGCCACGACCCGATACGACAAGGCCCCGCATTGGCGGGGCCTTGTTTTTTACTGGCATGCGGCGCGGGATCAGGCGTAGGCGATGGCGCCCTTGCCGACCCCTTCATAGGCGACAATCTTGACGAACTTGTCCCCTACCTGCTTCTTCACCTCGCGGGCGATGTAGTGGGCCAGCAGCTCGATGGTGGTGTCGGTGTCGATCATCTCCACCTCCGCCGCTGGCATGGCGAGCTGGAACAGCCCCTGGGGCGCCACATACTTGAAGCCGATGTAGTGAGCGTCCCCTTCTTTCAGTGACGCCTCGGCCCGCTCGCTCAGGGCGAGTTCGCCAAGGGCCACCCTGTCCTCTTCAGTGCCCAGGTAGATGTCGGCCCAGCGCTCGGCCCAGTTGAACTCCAGCTCCTCGTCACGCTCCCCGTCCACCAGGATCTCGACGGGAGAACGGTGGCCGTGGGCGATGCGCTGGCAGTTGCCGTCGTGCTTCTTGAGGCCGTGGCTGTAGTGGTAGAAGGCCCCCTCGATGCGCTCCTGGCGCAACGTCAGGGAGAGATCCTTGATGTTGCCCGGCAGCCGCTTGGCCAGTACCCCCAGCAGATAGCGGGTCACCGACTCTTTATCCACCTGGGGGGCGGGAATGAAGGCGAAGCCCTGGGTCGGGCAACGCAGGTGAATGGCGCGACCCGGACGCAGCAGATCCACGGTGCTCTCGTCGTTCTCCAGCGCGTGGACATGGACCAGGGGACATTCCGTCGGCACCAGCAGCTTGTGATCCACCTCTTCATCGATGATCGACTTGATGAGCTTCTTCACCCGACCGAAGTCCAGCAGCATGCTCATCTCGTTGAGCTCGCCACTCATCTCGATGTCCACCAGCCAGCTCTCGCCCACCATGCCGCGGCGCTCGCATAAATAGCTGGAATCGATCACAGTCAAATCTCTAACAAATAACTTCATTACTCAGGCCTTGCTACAGAGAAAGTGCAGTTTGCGATATTATGACCCCGGATTATCGGCAAAGGAACTGGAACCCCCCATGAACAAATTGCTTATCAAGAATGCCACCCTGGTCAACGAAGGCCGCATCTATGCCTCCGACGTCCTGATCGAGGGTGAGCGGATCGCCCGCGTCGCCCCGGACATCAGTGCCCCCGATGCCATGGTGATCGATGCAACGGGCCGTCATCTCATCCCCGGGATGATCGATGACCAGGTCCACTTCCGGGAGCCCGGCCTGACCCACAAGGGAACCATCGCCAGTGAATCCCGGGCCGCCGTGGCCGGTGGCACCACCAGCTTCATGGAAATGCCCAACGTCAATCCCCAGACCACCACCATCGACGCCCTCGAAGCCAAATACCAGATCGCCGCCAACTCCGCCGCCGCCAACTACAGCTTCTACCTGGGTGCCACCAACGACAATCTGGAAGAGATCAAGAAGCTCGATCCCAAGCAGTCCTGCGGCATCAAGATCTTCATGGGGGCCTCCACCGGCAACATGCTGGTGGACAACCAGGAGACCCTGGCAGCCATCTTCCGCGAAAGCCCGGTGATGATCGTCACCCACTGCGAGGACACCCCGTCCATCAAGGTGCTGGAAGACGAAGCTCGCGCCAAGTGGGGCGAAGACGTGCCCATGCGCGAGCACGGCCGCATCCGCAGCGCGGACGCCTGCTACAAATCCTCCAGCATGGCGGTCTCCCTGGCCAAGCAGTACGGCGCCAAGCTGCACGTGCTGCACCTGACCACGGCGAAAGAGCTCTCGCTCTTTACCGCCACCCCGGATCTGAAGGATCTCAAGGACAAGAACATCACCGCCGAAGTGTGCGTCCACCACCTCTTCTTCAACGAGGCGGACTACGACACCCTGGGCAGCCAGATCAAGTGCAACCCGGCGGTGAAGAGCGCTGCCGACCAGCACGCCCTGCTGGATGCGGTACGCAACGATGTGCTCGACATCATCGCCACCGACCACGCCCCCCACACCTGGGAAGAGAAGCAGAACAGCTACTTCAAGGCGCCGTCCGGCGTGCCCCTGGTGCAGCACTCCCTGCAGGCGCTGCTGGAGCTCTACCACAACGGGGTCTTCAGCCTGGAAACCATCGTCAAGAAGACCTCCCACGCGGTGGCCGAACGCTTCCAGGTGCAGGATCGCGGCTACATCCGGGAAGGCTACTTCGCCGACCTGGTGCTGCTGGATCTCGGCAAGCCCTACGTGGTCACCGACAGCAACCTGCTCTACCTGTGCGGCTGGTCCCCGTTCAACGGCTACCGCTTCCAGAGCACCATCGAGATGACCCTGGTGAACGGCCAGATTGCCTGGCAGAACGGCCAAGTCACCGACAAGGTATTGGGCAAGCGTCTCACCTTCAACCGCTGATCTGGATGATGACCGCTTCCAGCGCGCCCTGCTTGAGATGACCCTGGTCAACGGGCAAATAGCCTGGCAGCACGGTCAGGTCACCGGCAAGGTATTGGGCAAGCGCTTGACCTTCAACCGCTGATCTCGGCTTGAGAGCATCACGCCAAACGGCCGCCTCCGGGCGGCCGTTTTTCATACAAGACAGCGGTGAGGTGCCGACAAAATGCACCACTGGTCGCACTTTGATCCGAAGTTGCTCGCAAAGCAGGCAAACGATCTCGAACCTGGATTTCCCCTGTTGACAGGGTCGGGGCATCTCCATAAACTCCCTCCCCGTCAGCCGAGCTGACTCCGTCGGTGTGTAGCGCAGCCAGGTAGCGCATCTGCATGGGGTGTAGAGGGTCGGAGGTTCGAATCCTCTCACACCGACCAAATTCCCCGAGAAAGGCCTTGTCAGACGACAAGGCCTTTTCTTTTATGGTCTTCCGCCGCGATTGTCTCTCCAACCCCTTTATGCTGTAGTAAAACCCCCTTTGCCAAGCGGCCCGCATCATGTTGCCTTCCTTTCGTACTTTCTGCACCCTTGCCCTCAGCGCCCTGCTGGTCGGCCAGCTCGCGGGCTGCGCCACCGCCTATGACAGTGAAAAATCGTTCTGGAATGGCCAGACCGGTTTTTCACAGACCCAGCTTGGCCCGGCCCGCTGGCAACTGGAGTTTGTGGGCAACGATCTGGTGGACAGGGAAACGGCGCGCAAATACGTGCTCAAGCGGGCCGGTGAGGTGGCACTGGCAAAGGGATACCCCTGGATTCGGGTCGAGACGCTGACCCTGTCGCGGGATGCCGTCAGGGTCACCCCGACCCGCCCCCAATTCGGGTTCGACGAGTACGAGCCAGACACCTTCATGGACGGCATGCAGGTGGAACATCGCACCTCGGCCCTGCTCGTCTTCACCCTGGAGGCCAGCCCCCGGGACGCACAGAGCATGGAAGCCGTTTATCTCGCAAAAATTAAAATAAACAGCGATTAATACAAATAAATCACAAGATGCATATCAAATGCAGCTAACAACAGCGCAAAACTCCGAAACAAGTCACTGGATTTCCCCTTCGCGATTAGGCATGCTCCAGCACACCGGCTGTCTGGATTCCACCGCCCGGATCACAAAAAAGGACTGAGGCGGCCCCTCGCCGCCTGCACAGGCATTGCACCTATCGAAACCGGAACTCCCCCATGAAAATGAACAAGTTGACCGTTGCCATCCTCATTGCGATGTTGCTTGGCATCGTGACCGGGCAGGGTTATCGCCTGCTCGCGCCCGCACAGGCCGCAGGCTTTGCCGATGACATCACCCTGCTGACCGACATCTTCCTGCGCCTCATCAAGATGATCATCGCCCCCCTGGTGTTCACCACGCTCGTGGTCGGTATCGCCAAGATGGGTGACACCCGCACCGTGGGCCGCATCGGCGTCAAGACCCTGGGTTGGTTCATGCTCGCCTCCCTGATGTCCCTGACCCTGGGGCTGGTCATGGTCCACCTGATGCAACCCGGGGTGGGGCTCTCCCTCTCCCTGCCCGATGACGGCACCAGCTCCGGCGTGGTTGCCACCGCCATCTCCCTCAAGGATTTCGTGACCCACGCCATCCCGAAAAGCGTGGTCGAGGCGATGGCCACCAACGAGATCCTGCAGATCGTGGTCTTCTCCCTCTTCTTCGGGCTGGCCGCCGCCGCCCTGGGGGACGACGCCAAGCCCGTGGTCAAGCTGATGGCCAGCGGCGCCGAGATCATGCTCAAGGTGACCGGCTACGTGATGAACTTCGCCCCGTTCGCGGTGTTTGGCGCCATCGCCGCCATGGTCGCCAAGGAGGGGCTCGGCATCCTCGCCACCTATGGCACCTTCATGGCCCAGTTCTATCTGGCGCTCGGCTGCCTCTGGCTGCTGCTCATCGCCATGGGCAGCCTCTTCATCCGCCGCCGCATCCTGACCCTGCTCGCCCTCATCCGCGAGCCCATCCTGCTGGCCTTCTCCACCGCCAGCTCCGAGGCTGCCTACCCCAAGACACTGGACAGGCTGGAGAAATTTGGCTGTGACAAGCGCATCGCCAGCTTCGTGCTCCCCATGGGCTACTCCTTCAACCTGGACGGCTCCATGATGTACTGCACCTTCGCGGTGATGTTCATCGCCCAGGCCTATGGCATCGAGCTCTCCACAGCCCAGCAGATCACCATGCTGCTGCTGCTGATGGTTACTTCCAAGGGAATGGCCGGGGTGCCCCGCGCCTCCCTGGTGGTGATTGCCGCCACCCTCAACCAGTTCCACATCCCGGAAGCGGGCATCCTGCTGCTGCTCGGTATCGACCACTTCCTCGACATGGGGCGCTCCGCCACCAACGTGCTGGGCAACGCCATCGCCGCGAGCGTGGTGGCCAAGAGCGAAGACAGCCTGGGGGAGACCGCCCCCCTCGGCGAGGTGGATACCGCCAAGGCGTGATCCCCTGACCCCCATGGCAACGGCCCGCCTATGCGGGCCGTTGCCATATGCCTGATGGGGCACACCGCGCCTCAGCACCAGCGCCTGACCTGCCGGCAATAGTCGTCATAAGCATCGCCGAATTGCCGCCGCAGCGCCTGCTCCTCCGCCAGGATCTGGAAGCGGGTAAGCCAGCCCCAGAGCAGCAGCGGCCCGAGCCACACTGCCATGCCTCCCAGATAGCACGCCAGCGCCAGGGCCCAGCAGAGCAGCCCCAGGTACATGGGATTGCGGCTGATGCGATAGACGCCCCGGGTCACCAGCACCCGGCTGCTCTCCAGCCGCTGGGGGTGCACGGTGGTGCGCTGCTGCCAGAAATGCAGAAGCGCACCGCCTCCCAGCAGGGCTCCCGCCAGCCACAGCGTGGCGACCAGCACCAGCCACAGGGGCGCTGCCCTCCCCTCGCCCCGCCCCAGCCACATGGCGAGCACGATGACGACGAACAGCAGCAACGGTGGAATCCGCAACGTCAGCTTCATATTTTCTTCCTGCAACACGTGCCACGATTGACGCCGTTGAGATACACTCCCAGAGTCGGCATCTGGATAAAAAGTGAAATATATCATTAGCATAGCAACATGCTATGACCAGACCTGCCGCAGCTCGCCTCAGCGATGAGCCCAGCCTCAACTCAAGACAATAAGAAAGGACTTGCCCCATGCACAAGAAAACACTGCTCGCGACCCTGATCTTCGGGCTGCTCGCCGGTCAGGCGGTCGCCGCCCCCTATCTGCCGCTCGCCAGCGACACCCGCAACGGCCAGGAGCAGACCGCCACCAACGCCTGGCTGGAAGTGGACCTGACCGCCTTCGAGCACAACATCCAGACCCTCAAGGATCGCCTCGGTGACAAGGGGCCGCAGATCTGCGCCATCATGAAGGCGGACGCCTACGGCCACGGCATCGACCTGCTGGTCCCCTCCGTGGTCAAGGCCGGCATCCCCTGCATCGGCATCGCCAGCAACGAAGAGGCCCGGGTGGCCCGCGAGAAGGGCTTCGAAGGCCGGCTGATGCGGGTCCGTGCCGCCACCCCGGCCGAGGTGGAGCAGGCCCTGCCCTACAAGCTGGAAGAGCTGGTGGGCAGCCTGGCCAGCGCCCAGGGGATCGCCGACATCGCCCAGCGCCACCACACCACCATCCCGGTGCACATCGGTCTGAACTCCGCCGGCATGAGCCGCAACGGCATCGATCTGCGCCTGGCGGACTCCAAGGAAGATGCCCTGGCCATGCTCAAGCTCAAGGGGATCACCCCGGTCGGCATCATGACCCACTTCCCGGTGGAGGAGAAAGAGGACGTCAAGCTGGGGCTGGCCCAGTTCAAGCTGGACTACCAGTGGCTCATCGACGCGGGCAAGCTGGATCGCAGCAAGCTCACCATCCATGCCGCCAACTCCTTCGCCACCCTGGAAGTGCCGGAAGCCTACTTCGACATGGTGCGCCCGGGCGGCATCATCTATGGCGATACCATCCCCTCCTACACCGAGTACAAGAAGGTGATGGCGTTCAAGACCCAGGTTGCCTCGGTGAACCACTACCCGGCGGGCAACACCGTCGGCTATGACCGCACCTTCACCCTCAAGCGCGACTCCCTGCTCGCCAACCTGCCGATGGGCTACTCCGACGGCTACCGCCGCGCCATGAGCAACAAGGCCTATGTGCTGATCCATGGCCAGAAGGCCCCCGTCGTGGGCAAGACCTCCATGAACACCACCATGGTGGACGTCACAGAGATCAAGGGGATCAAACCCGGTGACGAGGTGGTCCTGTTCGGACGCCAGGGTGATGCCGAAGTGAAACAATCCGATCTGGAGGAGTACAACGGTGCCCTCTTGGCGGACATGTACACCGTCTGGGGCTACACCAACCCCAAGAAGATCAAGCGCTAAGCAAATTGCTGACATGAAAAGGGCTCCCGAGGGAGCCCTTTTTATTGCACCGTTCACGCCGCCTTTTTGCGGGTCATCAGCAGACTCAGCCCCATGGAGGCCAGCAGGATCAGCGCCACCACGCCAAGGGCGATGCCGGTCGGTATCTTGAAGATATCGAGCAGCAACATCTTGACCCCGATGAACATCAGGATCAGCGCCAGGCCGTATTTGAGAAGAGCGAAGCGATCGGCCACCCCTGCCAGCAGGAAGTACATGGCGCGCAGCCCCATGATGGCGAAGATGTTGGAGGTGAGCACGATGAAGGGATCCGTGGTCACCGCGAAGATGGCCGGGATACTGTCCACCGCGAAGATGAGGTCGCTCACCTCCACCAGCACCAGGATGAGCAGCAGCGGGGTCGCGTAGCGCACACCGTCACGCCAGACGAAGAACTTCTCCCCCTCCAGCGTCTCGGTCACCTTGAAGCGACGACGCATCCAGCCGAGCAGGGCATTGTTCTCGAGATCCGGCTCCTTGTCGGCCGCCCACAGCATCTTGGCACCGGTCAGCAGCAGGAAGGCCCCGAACAGGTAGAGGATCCAGTGGAACTGCTCGATGAGCCAGCTGCCCGCGAACACCATGCCGGCGCGCATCACGATGGCCCCCAGCACCCCGTAGAGCAGGACCCGGCGCTGCAGCTCCGCCGGGATGGCGAAGTAGCCGAACAGCATCAGCCAGACGAAGACGTTGTCCACCGCCAGTGCCTTTTCGATGAGGTAGCCGGTGAGAAACTCCAGCCCCTTCTGGTTCGCGATTTCGCGCCCGGCACTGTGATCCAGCCAGAGCCAGATGGCCAGGTTGAACAGGAGCGCCACGCTGACCCAGATGAGAGACCAGATGCCCGCCTCTTTCAGGGACACCTTGTGCGCCTTGCCGCCACCGACAAAGCGGATATCAATCCACAACAGGACCAGCACTATGCTGAAGAAACCGGTCCACATCCACCATTCACCCATTTTCACTTCTCCCAAAACGACAAAACCCACGGCCGGGAGGCAGTGGGTTCGCGTTTGGAGCAGATACACCTTGCCTCTCGGCAAGGTCTCACTTACAGCCGACTTGCGTCAACTGCCCGGCTGCCGGGTGCACTGCAGGATATGGGTGCACCGTAATGACGACAAACCGGCGAGAAGTTACTCCCCTTGTAAGGCGGATAGTAGCAGCGACAACCGCTGGCGCCAAGAGAGGATTTGATGGGCAGGCAAAAAAGAGGGGCGCCACCCGGGCGCCCCTGTCACGCTCCCATCCTCAGAGCGGGTCCACCTTGAGACAGGAAACCGCGTGGTCGAAGTTGCCCTCGAGCTGGGGCCGGGTCTTGGCGCACTCCGGACCTGCCACCGGGCAGCGGGTGCGAAACACGCAGCCGGAGGGCGGATTCATGGGGGATGGCAGGTCCCCTTCCAGGATCTGGATGACCTTGCTGCGCTCCAGATCCGGATCCGGGATGGGGACCGCCGACATCAGCGCCTTGGTATAGGGGTGCAGGGGATTGGCGAAGATCTCCTTGCCGGTCCCCAGCTCCACCGCGTTGCCCAGGTACATCACCAGCACCCGATCGGAGATGTGTTTGACCACTGAGAGGTCGTGGGCGATGAAGATGAGGGAGAGACCCATCTCCTTTTGCAGGGATTTGAGCAGGTTCACCACCTGAGCCTGGATGGAGACATCCAGCGCCGAGACCGGCTCGTCACAGATGATCATCTTGGGCTCGAGGATGAGCGCCCGGGCAATGCCGATGCGCTGGCACTGGCCGCCGGAGAACTCATGGGGGTAACGGTTCACCAGGTTCGGCAACAGACCCACCTTGGTCATCATGGCGCGCACCTTCTCCTTCACCTCTTCCCTTGGCAGGGTCGGGTAGAAGGTGATGAGGGGCTCGGCGATGATGTCCCCTATGGTCATGCGGGGGTTCAGGGAGGCCAGCGGATCCTGGAAGATCATCTGGATCTCCTTGCGCTTCTCCCGCAGGGCGTTCTGCTCGAGCTTGGTCAAGTCCTGCCCAAGCCACACCACCTTGCCGTCGGTGGCCGGTACCAGGCCGATGAGGGCACGGGCGAAGGTGGATTTGCCGCAACCGGACTCCCCCACTACGCCCAGGGTCTCCCCTTCGTAGAGGCGCAGGGTCACCCCGTCCACCGCCTTCAGGGCGGAGGGCTTGGCCCAGGGCCAGGCCTTGTCACTCTTGATATGGAAGTGAACCTTGAGGTCGGACACTTCCAGCAGCAGTTTCTTGTCAGTACCCATTTAGTTCACTCCCTTGATCATGGCATCCGATACCCAGTGGCACGCCCGCTCCCGACCGTCGTTGAACGGTGTCAGGATCGGCGATTGCTGGCCACAAATCTCGCTCACCCGGTGGCAACGCTCCTGGAAGGGACAGCCGGTGGGCAAACGCAGCAGGTTGGGCGGATTGCCCGGAATGGTGGGCAGCTCTTCCCCTTCGGTGTCGAGGCGGGGAATGGCGCGCAGCAAGCCTTCGGTATAGGGGTGGCTCGGGCGATAGAAGATATCGTTGACCCGGCCGTACTCCATGGTCCGGCCTGCGTACATCACCAGCACCTTGTCGCAGATGCCGGCCACGACGCCAAGATCGTGGGTGATCATGATGATGGCGGTGTTGAACTCGCGCTTGAGCTCGTTCATCAGGGTCATGATCTGGGCCTGTACCGTCACGTCCAGCGCCGTGGTCGGCTCGTCGGCGATGAGCAGCTGCGGCCGGCACAGGAGCGCCATGGCGATCATCACCCGCTGACGCATGCCGCCGGAGAACTCGTGGGGGTACATGTTCATCCGCTTGCGCGACTCGGGGATCTTCACCGCGTCCAGCATGCGCACCGACTCCTCGAAGGCGGCAGCCTTGGTCATCCCCTTGTGCAGCATCAGCACTTCCATCAGCTGATCCTTGACCTTCATGTAGGGGTTGAGCGACGTCATGGGGTCCTGGAAGATCATGGCGATCTTCTCGGAGCGGATCTTGTTGAGCTTGTGCTCCGGCAGATTCAGGATCTCGTCCCCCTGAAATTTGGCCGAGCCGGTGATGACACCGTTCTTGGCGAGTAGCCCCATGATGGCAAAGGCAGTCTGGGACTTGCCTGAGCCCGACTCCCCGACGATCCCCAGGGTTTCGCCGGCAGAAAGAGAAAAGTTGAGGTCGTTGACGGCCACCACATTGCCGTCCGGGGTCTTGAACTCGACCCGCAGATCTTTCACATCCAGTAATTTCATCTCAGTACTCCTTATCGCGCTGTCGTGATGGGGGCCTGCCCGTGGTGAACGCGGTGCGTTCCCTGAACGGGTCTGATGGCCCCTTGGCGTCTTGCCGGTCCCTGGGTATCAGCGATCCTTGGGATCCAGGGCATCACGCAGACCATCCCCGAGGAAGTTGAAGCAGAACAGGGTCACCACCATGAAACCGGCGGGGAACAGGAGTTGCCAGATGGCCACTTCCATCGACTTGGAGCCTTCATCCAGCAGGGCGCCCCAGCTGGTCATGGGCTCTTGCACGCCCAGACCCAGGAAGCTCAGGAAGGATTCGAACATGATCATCCCCGGCACCAGCAGGGTGGCGTAAACCGCCACTATGCCGAGCACGTTGGGCACGATATGACGGGTGATGATCTTCCACTTGGAGACGCCGCAGACGTGGGCCGCCTCGATGAACTCCTTGCTCTTGAGACTCAGGGTCTGGCCGCGCACGATCCGCGCCATGTCGAGCCAGCTCACCGCGCCGATGGCGAGGAAGATGAGGGCCAGATTGCGACCGAAGAAGGTCACCAGCATGATCACGAAGAACATGAAGGGGAAGGCGTTGAGGATCTCAAGCACGCGCATCATCAGGCTGTCGACGCGACCGCCGATGAAGCCGGACGCGGCGCCGTAGAGGGTGCCGATGATGACAGCCACCAGGGCCCCCATGATGCCGACCATCAGGGAGATGCGTCCGCCGAGCAGGGTACGCACGAACAGGTCGCGCCCCAGGCTGTCGGTGCCGAACCAGTGGCCGGTCTCCATGTCCGGGGCACTCTGCATGGCCCCCCAGTCCGGGTCATCGAACGTGTACTGGGACAGGTGGGGCCCCACGATCACCGCCAGACCGATGATGGTCAGGATGATGAGGCTGGTCAGGGCCGCCTTGTTGCGCAGGAAACGGCGACGGGCATCCTTCCACAGGGAGCGTCCTTCCACCACTTCCACTTTCTGGGCGAACGCCTCGACGGCTTCGCGCTTTTCAGTTGTGACTACCATGATGAACTCCCGGCTTAGTAACGGATCTTGGGATCGATGACGGCATAGAGAATATCGACCACGGCGTTAAAGGTGATGGTGAGGGCGCCGACCAGAATGGTCAGACCGAGCACCATGGAGTAATCACGGTTGAGGGCACCGTTGACGAACAGCTGGCCGATCCCCGGCAGGCCGAAGATGGTCTCGATGACCACGGAGCCGGTGATGATGCCCACGAAGGCCGGTCCCAGGTAGGAGACCACCGGCAGCATGGCCGGGCGCAGCGCGTGCTTGAGGATGATGTGACGCAGGGGCAGCCCCTTGGCGCGGGCGGTACGGATGAAGTTGGAGTTCATGGTCTCGATCATGCTGCCGCGCATGATGCGGGAGATGGCGGAGATGTAGTACATCATCATGCCGAACACCGGCAGTACCATGAACTGGGCGCCGCCCCCCTGCCAGCCTCCCGCCGGGAACCAGCCCAGATAGATACTGAAGAAGAGCACCAGCAGCGGTGCCAGCACGAAGCCGGGTATCACCACCCCGGCCATGGCCGACGACATCAACAGGTAGTCGATGAGGGTGTTCTGTTTCAGGGCCGCAATGGTGCCGAAGGTGACCCCCAGGGTCACTGCCAGCAGGAAGGCGACCGAGCCTATCTTGGCGGAGACAGGCAGGGCCTGGCTCACCAGATCATTGACGGTGAAGTCCTTGTATTTGAAGGAGGGCCCCAGATCCCCCTGGACCAGGTTGCCGAGGTAAGTGAGGTATTGCATGCCGATGGGCTTGTCCAGGCCATATTTGGCTTCGATGTTGGCCAGGACTTCCGGCGGCAGGGCGCGTTCGCTGGTGAAGGGGTTACCCGGGGCGAAGCGCATCATGAAGAAGGAGACGGTGATCAAGACCAGCAGAGTCGGGATCGCTTCCAGTAGACGTTTAAGGATGAATTTCAACATAGACATTTCCTGTCCTGTACTGCTTCCAAAGGGTCGCGGTTGTAATAAAGGCCCGCCGTCTGGCGGGCCCTGCTTGTTATGCGACTTGTTTCTTTACTCAGTGAGCAACGATGTACATGTCTTTGCTGTAGATGTTGTCCAGCGGGTTGGCCGGGTAGCCGCCCACGTAGGGCTTGACCATGCGGGAGGTCACGTACTGATAGATGGGGGCGATCGGCATGTCCTTGGCCAGGATCTCTTCGGCCTGGACATAGAGCTTGTTGCGCGCCTCGGCATCCACCTGGTTGCGGGACTCGCTCATCAGCTTGTCGAACGTCGGGTTGGAGTATTTGCCGTCGTTGTTGCCGTGAGTGGTCTGCATCAGATCCAGCATGGAGGAGGCTTCGTTGTAGTCCGCAATCCAGCCGGCGCGGCCCACGTCGAAGTTACCCTGCTTCTTGGTCTCCAGGTAGGTCTTCCACTCCTGGTTCACCAGGCTCACCTGCACGCCGAGCTTCTTCCACATGGAGGCGACGGCCACGGCCACCTTTTTGTGGTTGTCGTCGGTGTTGTAGAGCAGCTCGAACTTGAGCGGCTTGCCCGGGCCGTAACCGGCTTCGGTCAGCAGCTCTTTCGCCTTGGCATCGCGCTCTGCCTGGGTCAGCTTGGACCAGGCCGGCGCCACCGGCTTGAAGCCATCTACAAAGTCAGGCACGAGCGTGTAGCCCGGGGTTTCGCCCTTGCCCATCACCTTGTCGGCGATCACGTTGCGATCGATGGCATAGGAGAGGGCGGTACGCACCCGCACGTCGTCAAACGGCTTGTGCTTGAAGTTGTACTGGTAGTAGTAGGTGCCCACATAGCCGCTGACCTTTACTTCGTCCGGCAGCTCTTTCTTCATCTGCTTGAAGCGTTCGATGGGCATGTTGTAGGTCAGATCCACTTCGCCAGCCAGATAGCGGTTCAGCTCGGCGTTGGTGGACTGGATGGGCAGGTAGGTCACCTTGTTGATGACGGTCTTGCCGTTGTTCCAGTAGTTGGGGTTGCGCTCGACGTCGACGCGCTCGTTGACCACCCAGTCCTTCAGCACGTAGGCGCCGTTGGATACCATGTTGCCGGGCTGGGTCCACTTGTCACCGAACTTCTCGATCACCTTCTTCGGGACCGGATAGGTGGTGGTGTGGAAGAGCATGCTGACGAAGTAAGGCACCGCCTTCTCCAGCTGCACCTCGAAGGTATGATCGTCCACCGCCTTCACACCCAGAGTGTCGGCCGGCTTCTTGCCCGCGATGATGTCGGAGGCATTGATGATGGTCGGGATCTCCATGTACCAGGAGTAGGGAGAGGCCGTCTTGGGATCCACCGCGCGCTGGAAGGCAAAGACGAAGTCATGAGCGGTGACGGGATCCCCGTTGGACCACTTGGCATCCTTGCGCAGGTGGAACACGTAATGTTTGTTGTCCTTGGTTTCCCAGGACTCGGCGACGCCGGGCAGGGTCTCACCCTTGGGGCCGGAGGAGACGAGACCTTCGAACAGGTCACGCAATACGTTGGATTCGGGGGTACCTTCCACTTTCTGGGGATCCAGGGTGGCGGGTTCGGAACCATTGCCTTTCACCAGGGTTTGCTCGGGAGCAAGCTTGGTACCGGCGGGGACATCGGCGGCGTGAGCCAGGGTGGCGCCACCGAAAAGTGCAGTCAATAAAAGGGTATTAATAATTGTTTTTCTATGAGTCATTTCCATACTCCAACAAGAACATTCCATGCATTTGTTATCCACGAGACAAACACCTCGCTGCCCGCATAATTCCCTGACAATTCTGATAATGCAATAGATATCATCAGGAACAGGCCGCTTTCATGGTCAAAAAAACAACTTAAAACCATTTATTCAGCATTTAAATATCCCGCAGCGGTCATTTTTCGTACAAGGCCGCTCGATTCTAGGAAATGACCAACAAAAAAGAAACAATAAAAAGCCGGTCACAAGGACCGGCTCCGACAAAAACGGACCTGGCTCACACCAGACCGGGGAAGACTCCCTTGATGCCCGCCACGATGATCTCGATGCCAAGGGACATCATGATGAGACCCATGATACGGGTCACCACGTTGATGCCGGTGTTGCCCATCAGCTTGAACAGCAGGGGAGCGGCGCGGAAGATGAGCCAGGAGCAGCAGGCAAACGCCACCACCACCACGAACATGCCGGCCATCTGGGGCAGGGTCTTCTGGCTGGCATAGACGATGGAAGAGGAGATGGCACCGGGTCCGGCCATCAGCGGCAGAGCCAGGGGCACCACGGCAATGGATTCACGCGCAGCCAGTTCACCCTTCTCCTGCTTGTTGTGCTTCACCTCCCCCAGCTTGCCCTGCAGCATGGACCAGGCGATCAGGGTGATCAGCGAGCCACCGGCAATGCGAAACGATGCCAGGGAGATGCCGAAACTGTCGAGGATGAGCTGTCCCATGCACATGGAGACCATCAGGATGATCATCACGGCAATGTGGGCGGTGGTGTTGGTCTTGCGTCGCTCCTCCGGCGACATGTGGCCCGTCAGGCTCACAAAAACCGGCAACAGACCCAGCGGGTTGATGATCGCAAACAGGCCGACGAAAAATTTCAGGTATAAAGAGAAGTCTATTGCTGCCATAGGCGCCATCCAGAACCAATACGAGCCACAAGGGGCCAGCCCCCAAACTACGCGTAAATTTACACCATGGCTTTTCCCTTCTCCAATCAAATAATCTCACCCTTACCGGGGCTTTTTAGTTAGTTCCGCTAATGTATCGACAAAATTCAACATATCGGGTTGTTAAGGGAGAGTGGCCACCATTAACATCGCCGGGTGCCATGACAGCGCGTTATATCAACCCTCAGCCAAGAAACGATATTTTCGGCAAATGGCACCCTTGCTTCTCACCACACCTGCTTGCCGCCCCCACCCGCTCCTGTGACCCCGATTTTGGCCTTTCTCACCCTGGTGCGGTGCCAGTGGGGCCGGCTGTGCAGAGGTGACAAGCTCCCTGCCACCGCCAGATGTGCTGTTTCGCCAGGGCGACTGGATGAAAACAACAACCCCTTTCTCAACATAAATGAAACGTCAGGGGGCTAGGCGTTCTGCCGCCATCACGGCGATACCGCCTCCCCCCATCCCGGTCAAGGCGAGCATTCATCGGATCCCCTTCCCTGAGCAGATATTTCAAGGGCGCGTGACAGCAGCTCGTGATGCCAAGAAAGGATGACACACTCCCGTAACATAGTGGTGCGATAAGGGGTGAAACAAAATTTCTTTTGTTCTTTTGTTACATATGATCCAGATCAATCTTTTCTGACACATCCCGACCCTATAATCGAGTCAGAAAACAGTTTACTAAGGCATGTAAATACCCCGTTATGGTGATTCTCGCCTTGACAAGGTGGCTATAATTGCCGGGCATTGCCAAGGTCTTACTAAACAGTTTTCAAATCATCAGGAGATAAACATGGCAGTAACCAATTTGGCTGAACTGGATGCACTGGTTGCCCGCGTCAAAGAAGCACAGCGTCAATTCGCCAGCTTCTCGCAAGAGCAGGTAGACAAGGTCTTCCGCGCCGCCGCTCTGGCCGCCAGCAACGCCCGTATCCCCCTGGCCCAGATGGCCGTGGCTGAATCCGGCATGGGTATCATCGAAGACAAGGTTATCAAGAACCACTTCGCCTCCGAATACATCTACAACGCCTACAAAGATGAGAAGACCTGCGGCATCCTCAGTGAAGATGACGAGATGGGCACCATCACCATCGCCGAGCCGGTCGGCATCATCTGCGGTATCGTACCGACCACCAACCCGACTTCCACCGCGATCTTCAAGGCCCTCATCTCCCTGAAGACCCGCAATGCCATCATCTTCTCCCCGCACCCCCGCGCCAAGAACTCCACCAATACCGCTGCCAAGCTGGTACTGGATGCTGCCGTGGCTGCCGGTGCGCCGAAAGACATCATCGGCTGGATTGATCAACCCTCCGTCGAACTCTCCAACGCCCTGATGCGTCACGACGACATCAACCTGATCCTGGCCACCGGTGGCCCGGGCATGGTGAAGGCCGCCTACTCCTCCGGCAAACCCGCCATCGGCGTGGGTGCGGGCAACGTGCCCATCGTAATCGACGAAACCGCCGACGTGAAGCGTGCCGTCGCCTCCATCCTGATGTCCAAGACCTTCGACAACGGCGTGGTCTGTGCCTCCGAGCAGGCTGTCATCGTGGTCGACTCCATCTACAACCAGGTCAAGGAGCGTTTCGCGACCCACGCCGGCTACATCCTCTCCAAGGACGAAGCGGACAAGGTGCGTAAAGTGCTGCTGATCAACGGCGCCCTGAACGCCGACATCGTGGGCCAGCCTGCCACCAAGATCGCCGCCATGGCCGGTGTGACCGTGCCTGCCACCACCAAGATCCTCATCGGTGAAGGTCTGGAACTCTGCGCGGAAGACGAGTTCGCTCACGAGAAACTCTCTCCAACGCTGGGTATGTTCCGTGCCAAGAACTTCGAAGAAGCCGTCGAAATGGCCTGCGACATGGTCAACATCGGTGGTATCGGCCACACCTCCGGTCTCTATACCGACCAGGATCGCAATGCCGACCGCATCAAGTACTTCGGCGACAAGATGAAGACCGCCCGTATCCTCATCAACACCCCCTCCACCCAGGGTGGTATCGGTGACCTGTACAACTTCGCGCTGGCCCCGTCCCTGACCCTGGGTTGCGGCTCCTGGAGTGGTAACTCCATCTCCGAGAACGTCGGTCCCAAGCACTTGATCAACAAGAAGACAGTCGCAAAACGGGCAGAAAATATGCTGTGGCACAAACTTCCGAAATCCATCTACTTCCGTCGTGGTTCCCTGCCGATCGCCCTGGGCGACCTGGAAGGCAAGAAGCGCGCCATGGTGGTGACCGACCGATTCCTGTTCAACAACGGCTATGCCGATGAAGTGGTTCGCCTGCTCAAGAAGCTGAACATGGAAGTGGAGATCTTCTACGAAGTGGAAGCCGACCCCACCCTGTCCGTGGTCCGCAAGGGCGCCGAGATGGCCAACTCCTTCAAGCCGGACGTGATCGTCGCCCTGGGTGGTGGTTCACCCATGGATGCCGCCAAGATCATGTGGGTCATGTACGAGCACCCGAATACCGCGTTCGAAGACCTGGCCATGCGCTTCATGGACATCCGCAAGCGTATCTACAAGTTCCCGAAAATGGGCGTGAAGGCCGAACTGGTCTGTATCACCACCACGTCCGGTACCGGTTCTGAAGTGACCCCGTTTGCGGTCGTGACCGACGACGCCACCGGCATGAAGTACCCGCTGGCCGACTACGAGCTGACCCCGAACATGGCCATCGTGGATGCCAACCTGGTGATGGGCATGCCCAAATCCCTGTGTGCCTTCGGTGGTATCGACGCCGTGACCCACGCCATGGAAGCCTATGTCTCCGTGCTGGCCAACGAATACTCCGACGGTCAGGCGCTGCAAGCCCTGAAACTGCTGAAGGACTACCTGCCCTCCAGCTACATCAACGGCGCCAACGACCCGGTTGCCCGCGAGAAGGTGCACAACGCCGCCACCATCGCTGGTATCGCGTTTGCCAACGCCTTCCTGGGTGTGTGCCACTCCATGGCCCACAAACTGGGTGCGGAGTTCCACATCCCCCACGGTCTGGCCAACGCCCTGCTGATCAGCAACGTCATCCGCTACAACGCGAACGACAACCCGACCAAGCAGACCGCGTTCTCCCAGTACGACCGTCCGCAGGCTCGCCGTCGCTACGCCGAAGTGGCTGACCACCTGGGCCTGACCGCTGCCAGTGACCGTACCGCCGCCAAGATCGAGAAGCTGCTGACCTGGCTGGACGAGCTGAAGGCCACCCTGGGGATCCCGGCCTCCATCCGCGAAGCCGGCGTGAACGAAGCGGACTTCCTGGCCAAGGTAGACCAGCTGGCCCTGGAAGCCTTCGATGACCAGTGCACCGGCGCCAACCCGCGCTACCCGCTGATCACCGAGCTGAAAGCCATCCTGATGGACACCTACTACGGCCGTCCCTTCATCGAGGAAGCCCCTGCTGCCGCCCCGGTTGCAGCCAAGGTCGACACCAAGGTGGACAACAAGAAAAAATCCAAGGCCTGATAAACGCCACGGATGACAAGAGCCCGCGCACATGCGCGGGCTTTTTTGTTTGTCTATCTGTTTAATTTTGCTAGCTTGTTGATAGGCAAATTCGACAGAAGAGCTAGTCCATGGCGCTGATACAGGCCTCCATCGAGCAGTTGAGAGTCGGCCACTACATCCATCTTCCCACGGGATGGACGAGCCACCCTTTCATGTTCAACGCCTTCAAAATCAAGGACCAGCAGCAGCTCGACATCATCCGCCACCTCGACCTGACCCTGCTGATGGTGGATCCCGACAAGAGCGATCTGCCGGTAGAGCCCCTGCTGCGGGCCGAACCCGTTCCCTCTCTTGAGATGAGCGACACCGGGGATACCGCCCCCTCTTCTGAGGGCCCCACCTTCGACGAAAAGGCGTTCAGGCGCTCCCTTCGCATCGCGGACAAGGCGTTCGGTCAATCCCTGTCAGATCTTCGCGACGCCCTTGGCGCCCTCAACCTCAAACCGGACGAAGGCCTGGCCAATACTGCGCAGATAGTGCGCAGCACCGCCGCCCGTCTGGCAGAACACCAGGGGCCGCTCGGTCTGCACCTCATCCGCAGCCAGAACACGGATACCCTGCTGCAACACAGCCTGAGCGTGGCCTTCATCGCCATGTTGATGGCACGGGAGCTTGGCATGAATCCCGTCGAGATCGAGGAGACCGGTCTGGCGGGCCTGCTCCACGACATCGGCGAGCTCAGGATCCCGAGCCAGATCATCCAGAAGCGGGGGGAGCTCAGCAAGGCGGAGCAGAATTTCCTCAACATGCACCCCCAGTACGGACTGGAGATGCTCAACCAGTTGCAGGCTTTCGAACCCAGGATCCGCGAGGTCGCCTACCTGCATCACGAACGCCTCGATGGCAGCGGTTTTCCCCTCGGGATCAAGGGCGACAAGATCCCCCCCCTCGCCCGCCTCATCGGGCTGGTGGATCACTATGACGAGCTGCTTCATCCGCGCAGCGGCCTCAACCCGCCGGGACCCAGCCAGGTGATCGGCCAGCTCTACAAGCTCTCCCAGAAGAAGTTCGAGCAAACCCAGGTCAGGTTGCTGATAAAGGTGCTGGGGGTCTATCCACCGGGTTCCCTGGTGCGCCTAGATGACGATGCCCTGGCCCTGGTGCTCTCCACCGAGCCCAGCATGCCCCTCAGACCCAAGGTGCTGCCCTACCTCAAGGGGCAGCGGCCGGAAGGGGTGGCCATGATCGATCTGCGGGAAGATGCGCGAAGCATCGTCGCCACCCTCAGACAGGAAGAGCTGGACGACGCGCAACGCGCCTTTTTCGGTCTGGGTCGGCGGGTATGTTACTATTTCGCCTTCTGAGTTATCCCCAGAAGCTGGGGATAACTCATTGGACAAACCTGAATAATTGCTCAGGTCCCCTCGAAATCGTCCACCATTGGAGCTGGATAAAAAACGCCCAGCCGATGGCCGGGCGGAGCATGCCACCTCCGTGTGGCGTATCCGGTGGATACCTTCATGCTCGCATCAGCAATATCAAGCGGGCACCGATTACACAAATATCAATTTAACGTGCTGATTTTATATGGTTTTATTTTTCCATTCTGGCAAACTGCCGCAGCGTTCAGCCCGCAGCCCGCATCAAGACGGGCTCAGGCTCACCCTGCGTCATGACAACGCCCGGCTCCGGCGTGGTGTTTGAGGAAGCTTTTTTATGCAACTAGTCCTCTCTCTGCTCCAGCAGATGAGCGTCAGCCTGGTCATCGCCTACCTTTTTTCCAAAAGCCCCCTGTTGCGTCCCCTGGCCAACTACTCCGTCAGGCTGCCCCACAAGGTGCTCATCTATGTCATCTTCTCCTGCTTTTGCATCCTGGGAACCTATGTGGGCCTCGACATCGATGACGCCATCGCCAACACCCGGGCGGTCGGTGCCGTACTGGGGGGACTGCTGGGCGGCCCCCTGGTGGGATTCTTGGTGGGGCTGACCGGCGGCCTGCACCGCTATACTCTGGGGGGGTTCACCGATCTCGCCTGCGCCATATCCACCACCTGCGAAGGCTTGCTGGGGGGGCTGGTTCACTGGCGGCTGATGCGGGCAGGCAGGGTCAATGACCTCTTTGCGCCCAGGGTCGCCTTCTTTACCACCTTCGTGGCCGAGATCATGCAGATGGTGATCATCCTGCTGGTCGCCACCCCCTTCGACAAGTCCCTGCTGCTGGTGCGCACCATCGCCACCCCCATGATCCTCGCCAACTCCTGCGGGGCGGCGCTCTTCATCAGCATGATCCGCGACCAGCAGCGGATGTACGAAAAGTTCTCCCGGGTCTTCTCCGCCAAGGCGCTCACCATCGCCAACCGTACCGTCGGCATCATGAGCCAGGGGTTCACTCCGGAGGCCAGCGGCAAGATAGCCCATATCGTTCAGGAAGAGACCGGCGTCGGCGCCGTCGCCATCACGGACACCGACAAAATCCTCGCCTTCATCGGCACCGGGGAAGATCACCACAAGCCGGGCACCCCCATCACCTCGGCGATCACCCTGCAAGCCATCGCCCAGAACAAGGTGCTGTTCGCCGATGGCAACAGCCAGCCCTATCGTTGCAGCATCTCCCCCCAGTGCCAGCTCGGCTCCGTGCTGGTGATCCCCCTGCAGGGTGACGAGGGGGTGATCGGCACCATCAAACTCTATGAGCCCAAGAAGCGGCTCTTCCTCAAGATCAATCACACCCTGGGAGAAGGGATCGCCAACCTGTTGTCCCAGCAGCTGCTGGCAGGCCGCCTGGAGCAGCAGCAGCGCCTGCTGGTGCAATCCGAGCTCAAGCTGGTACAGGCACAGATAAACCCCCACTTCCTGTTCAACACCCTCAACACCATCAGCGCCATTACCCGCCGCGATCCGGGACGGGCACGGGAGCTGCTGCTGCACCTCTCCCGCTTCTTTCGCAACAACCTCAAGCGCCAGAGCGGCCTGACCACGCTGCGTGAGGAGCAGGAGCACTGCCTCTCCTACCTGGAGATAGAGCAGGCCCGCTTTGGCGAGCGGCTCACCGTCATCAACGAGATCCCGCCCCACCTTGCCGAGGTGCAACTGCCGAGCTTCACCCTGCAGCCCCTCATCGAGAATGCCATCAAGCACGGCATCTGCTCCCTGCTGGGAGAGGGGCGACTTCGCCTCTTCGCGAGGGAAACCCCCGAGGCGATCACCCTTTGCGTCGAAGACAACGCCGGGGCCTGGCAACCATCCGGCCAGGGGGATGGTCTGGGGATGAGCCTGGTGGACAAGCGCCTCAAGAGCGCCTTTGGCGAGCGCTATGGCATTGACGTCCAGTGGGAGCCGGAGCAATGGACCCGGGTCTCCCTGACACTCCCACGACAACCCCGCACCACCGCCAAGGAGATGACATGATCCGCACCCTGATCGTCGATGACGAGCCCTATGCCCGCGAAGAGCTGGCAGAGCTGCTGGCCAGCGATCCCGACATCGAGATCCTGGGCATGGCGGGCAACGCCATCGAGGCGCTCGGCCTCATCCAGCAACTCAAGCCGGATGTGGTGTTTCTCGATATCCAGATGCCCAAGCTCAGCGGCATGGAGCTGGTGGCCATGCTCGATCCCCTGCCCCGCATCGTCTTTGTCACCGCGTTCGACGACTACGCCATCCAGGCCTTCGAGGAGAACGCCTTCGACTACCTGCTCAAGCCGGTGGAGCCGGCGCGCCTCGCCAAGACCCTGGCGCGGCTCAGGCAGGACATCACCCCGCAACCGGTCGGGACCCTGGCCCCGACCATCCACCATATCCCCGGATACCTGCACAACCGGGTGCGGCTGCTCCCAACCTCCCAGGTGGAGTACGCCTTCTCCGATCTCGGCGGCGTCCATGTCGCCTGCCAGGGCGAGCTGTTTCACACCCAGCTCACCCTCAAGTCCCTGGAGGAGAAGACCCCGCTGCTGCGCTGTCACCGCCAGTATCTGGTGGCCCCGGCCGCCATCTTCGAAATCCGTTTGCTGGAGAATCAACTGGCGGAGATCGTGACCCCGAGCGGGGCCCGGGTACCGGTCAGCCGCCGCTACCTCAAGGAGCTAAAAGACGAGCTGGGACTGGAATAAAACGGGGCGCGATGTGCGCCGGATCACAGCGGACAACCGCTCGGGTCGCCATGTCGCCGCTCACCCCCTTTCACCTGCCGTTAACAGAAGTCCCCCCCTACACTGGCTGCGCACACTAAAAAATAACAAAGCAGGAGCGTAGCAATGATCTGGTTCTTCCTCTGTGTCGGCTTGTTGATAGCCGGCTACTTCGTATACGGCAAATTCATCGAACGGATATTCGGGCCCAAACCCGAGTTGAAGACCCCCGCCATCACCATGGCGGACGGGGTGGACTATGTCCCCATGTCGGACAAGAAGGTCTACCTGGTTCAACTGCTCAACATCGCCGGCGTCGGCCCCATCTTCGGCCCCATTCTGGGTGCCCTCTATGGTCCGGTCGCCATGCTCTGGATCGTCTTTGGCTGCATCTTCGCCGGTGCGGTCCACGACTATTTCTCCGGCATGCTGTCGGTACGCGCCAGGGGCGCCTCGGTGCCGACCGTGGTCGGTGAGCACCTGGGCACCGCCGCCAAGCACTTCATGAACCTCTTTGCCGTGGTGCTCCTGATGCTGGTGGGCGTGGTCTTCGTCCTGAGCCCGGCGGGCCTGCTCGCCAACCTCACCTCCACCGATCTGGTCTACTGGATTGCGGCCATCTTCGCCTACTACATCCTCGCGACCATCGTCCCCATCGACAAGATCATCGGCCGCTTCTACCCCATCTTCGGCGCGCTGCTGGTCTTCATGTCGGTCGGCCTCATCATCGGCCTCATCGTCTCCGGCAAGGGCTTCTACAACACCGGGATGGACTTCTCCAACCTGCACCCGACGGACCTGCCGCTCTGGCCGCTGCTGTTCATCACCATCGCCTGTGGTGCCGTCTCCGGTTTCCACGCCACCCAGTCCCCGCTGATGGCGCGCTGCATGCAGAACGAGAGCTCCGGTCGCTTCATCTTCTACGGCGCCATGATAGGGGAAGGGATCATCGCCCTCATCTGGTGCACCCTGGGTCTCTCCTTCTACGACAGCACCGAGGCACTCAACGCCACCCTGGCCAGCGGCGGCCCCTCTGCCGTGGTGCACGAAGTCTCCACCAGCCTGCTCGGTACCGTGGGCGGCATCCTGGCGATCCTCGGCGTGGTGATCCTGCCCATCACCTCCGGTGACACCGCGTTTCGCAGCGCCCGTCTCATCGTGGCGGACTTCCTTAACCTGACCCAGAAGCCCATGGCCAAGCGTCTGCTCATCGCCATCCCCATGTTCATCCTTGGCTTCATCATCTCCAAGGCCGAGTTCGGGGTGATCTGGCGCTACTTCGGCTGGGCCAACCAGACCACCGCCGTCATCATGCTGTGGGCTGCGGCCGCCTACCTCATCAAGGAAGGCAAGCTGCACTGGGTATGCACCATTCCCGCCATCTTCATGACCGCAGTGGTCATCACCTACCTGGCCAACGCCCCCATCGGTTTCGGCCTCGAGATGAATGTTTCCACCATCATCGGTCTGGTGAGCACCGCCCTCATCACCCTCGCCTTCCTGGTGAAATTCAGGCCCGCGCTGATCAACAAGCCCAGCGAAAGTTAATCCACGCCAACCATGTCAAAAAAGGAGCCGTCAAGGCTCCTTTTTTTGCTGAACATTTCCCTTCAGCAATGCCATACTCCCAGCGTAAATCCTTGTCATGGATACGACTTTACGGACTTGCCCCCAATAACATCAGCGTCTGTTTTGGCGACTTGGAAACCACTTAAGCTTCAGTACAACAAAACAACTTAAGATTTCGGGCCCGACAGGAGGGAAATCAGGTGGCTGACTGCCTTGCAGAGCCCTGTTCCCAATGACAATGCGGTGCGTCAAGCCAGCGGAGGCATAAATGGCACTCGATTATTTTGCTCTTGGTCTGCTTTTTTTTGTGGGTTTGGTCATTTTTTATGGGGTCATCGTCATTCACGACATTCCCTATGAAATAGCCAAGCATCGTCAGCACCCCCATCAGGACGCCATTCACGTGGCCGGCTGGGTCAGTCTGTTCACCCTGCACGTGCTGTGGCCCTTTCTCTGGATCTGGGCCACGATTTATCGCCCCGATCGCGGCTGGGGCTTCAACCAGCGGCTGCAGCAGGATGAAGATGATATCCAGCAGCTCAAACAGGAGCTGGCCGACCTCAAGGCCCGCCTCAATACCATCGAACAGACCGAGCAACAGGGATAAATCATGGACCTGCTACTGATCCTGACCTACACGGCCGTCTGCGTGGCCATCTTCAAAATCTTCCGTATCCCGTTCAACAAGTGGACCGTGCCTACCGCAGCGCTGGGTGGCGTGCTGATCATTGGCACCCTGATCATGCTGATGAACTACAACCACCCCTATTCCGAGATGGCGCGCAACTACTATGTCTCCACCCCGATCGTGCCGCTGGTCAAGGGCCGGGTAATCGAGGTGCCGGTACAGGCTAACCAACCGGTGAAAAAGGGCGATGTGCTGTTTCGCCTGGATGCCGCCCCCTTCCAGCTCAAAGCGGACAGCCTGACGGCGCGGGTTGAATCCAACCGCAACCACCTCAAGTCCATCGAGGCCAGGCTGCGCTCCGCCAAGCTCGACCGGGATCGCGCCAGCGACCTGATGCGCCGCGGCGTCGGCAAGCAGCGTGACCTCGATGTCACCCAGGCCAACGTGGACGACATCGTGGCCCAGATCGAGCAACAACAGGCGACACTGGAAGATCTGCAGGCCCAGCTCGACGAGGCCAGGTACCAAGTCGAGCAGACCGTGGTCTATGCTCCGAGCGACGGCCACGTGGTACAGCTGGCCCTGCGCCCCGGCATGATCGCCACCCCGTTCATGTATCGTCCGGTGATGACCTTCATCCACAAAGACGAGACCGCCTATGTTGGCTGGTTCTGGCAAAACAGCATGCAGCGCCTGGCGGTGGGCGATGAGGCCGAAGTGGTGATCGACGGCATCCCCGGCAAGATCTTCCAGGGCAAGGTGACCGCCGTGATCCCGGCCATCGCCGCAGGCAATGTGCAGGCCAACGCCGGTTTGCTGGATCAGACCAGTGCCGTGCGACCGGGTCGCCTGCCGGTGCTCATCTCCATCACCGACCCCGAGTGGGCCAAGTATCAGGTGATCGCCGGGGCTAGCGGCCAGGCCGCCATCTACACCAAGCACTTCCACCATGTCTCGGTGATGCGCAAGGTGCTGCTGCGCATGGCCAGCTGGATGAACTACGTCTTCCCCTTCCACTAAGCGAAGACATTATCGCCAGCGGCCGGCACCATGCCGGCCCGCTGTTTTTTAGTGCCAGGATCCCTATAATGGCGCCATCCTGCACCACCCCATATCGATACCCCAAGCCTGCATGTTCGTTCTCAGACCCTATCAGACCGACGCGGTCAACGCCGTCATCAGCCACTTTCGCAAACACCCGGATCCCGCCGTGGTGGTGCTGCCCACCGGGGCCGGCAAAAGCCTGGTGATCGCCGAACTGGCCCGCAAGGCCCGTGGCCGGGTGCTGGTGCTGGCTCACGTCAAGGAGCTGGTGGAGCAGAACCACGCCAAGTACGAGGCCTGGGGACTCCGGGCCGACATCTTCGCCGCCGGGCTGGATCGGAAGGAGGCGAGCGCCCAGGTGGTGTTTGGCTCGGTGCAGTCGGTGGCGCGCAATCTGGATGCCTTCGACGGGGCTTTTTCGCTGCTCATCATCGACGAGTGCCACCGGGTCTCGCTCGATGACGACAGCCAATATCATCAGGTGATCGAGCATCTCAAGGCCGCCAATCCGGCCCTCAAGATCCTCGGGCTCACCGCCACCCCCTATCGGCTGGGGCTGGGCTGGATCTACCGGCGCCACTACCACGGCATGGTCAAGAGCCACGGCGAGCGGCTCTTTGGTGACTGCGTGTTCGAACTGCCCCTGCGCTTCATGGTGAAAAACGGCTACCTGACCCCGCCGCGCCTGGTGGACGCCCCCATCGTCCACTACGACTTCAGCAAGCTGGTGCCGCGGGAGAACGGCCTGTTCAGCGAGGCGCAGCTCAACGGCGAGATCAAGCGCCAGGAGCGGGTCACCCCCCATATCCTGAGCCAGGTGCTGGACTATGCGGCCGACCGGCAGGGGGTGATGATCTTCGCCGCCACCGTCGAGCATGCCCGGGAAATTCATGGCCTGCTCGGTGCCAGAGGCCAGCAGGCCGCCCTCGTCACCGGCGAGACGCCGGGACCGGAGCGCGACGCTCTAATCAGTGCCTTCAAGGCGCGCGAGCTCAAGTTTCTGGTCAACGTAGCGGTGCTCACCACCGGTTTTGATGCCCCCCACGTCGACCTTATCGTGATGCTGCGTCCCACCGAATCGGTGTCGCTCTACCAGCAGATTGTGGGACGGGGCCTGCGCCTCTCACCCGGCAAGAGCGATTGCCTGGTGCTCGACTACGCAGGCAACAACTTCAACCTGTTTGCCCCCGAAGTGGGGGAGCCCAGGCCCCACGCCGGCACCGAGCCGGTTCAGGTGCCCTGCCCCGCCTGCGGCTTTGCCAACACCTTCTGGGGCAAGACCGACGAGGATGGCAAGGTGATCGAGCACTATGGCCGCCGCTGTCAGGGACTGTTTGAGGATGACGAGGGCAACCGCGAGGAGTGCGACTACCGCTTTCGCGCCAAGATCTGCCCCGGTTGCGGCGCTGAAAACGACATCGCCGCCCGTCGCTGCCAACGCTGTGACCAGCTGCTGGTGGACCCTGACGACAAGCTCAAGGAAGCCCTCAATCTCAAGGACTGCATGGTGATCCGGTGCGCCGGTTTGACCCTGGGTGCCGGGCGCGGCAAGCAGGGGGAGCGGCTGGAGGTGACCTACCACGACGAGGATGGCCTGACCCTGACAGAGTACTTCCCCTTTCACTCCCGGGGTGCACAGCGCTTGTTTCAACAACGCTTTGTGCGTCATCATTGGCCCGCCCCGGGCCTGGAGCCCGAATTCACGACCCTGGCGAGCGTGATGCTCGCGGCAAACCAGTTCCGTCACCCGGATTTCGTCATCGCCCGCAAGTCGGGACGCTTCTGGCAGGTGAAGGAAAAAATATTCGATTACGAGGGGCGTTACCGGACTGCCAACGCCCCGGCCTGACCCCATGGCAGGCGATACCCGGCAGTCACCCGGTTTGATTATCGGGGCGGTTTCTGATGCCGCCCTTTCGTTCAGTTAGAGGATCCTATGCAGCGGCTGTTGATTGGTTTTTGTGCTCTCTTTTCTCTGGCGGTCCACGCCGCCCCGCTGACCCCGCCCAAGGGGGGCCAGTACGCCGTCATCGTACAGGGCAACAACGGGGTAGAATTTGCCCGTCACGCCGATGACATGATAGCCCCCGCCTCCACCATGAAGGTGCTCACCGCGCTCGCTGCACGCCTCGAACTCGGTGCCGACTTCCGCTTCGCCACCGACATCCAGGCCCAGCCCGGCGCCAAACAGGGCACCACCATCAACGGCGACATCTGGATCAACTTCGTCGGCGACCCGACCCTGTCGCGCATGGATCTGGTTGCCCTGTTCAAACAGTTGGGCGTCACCCGCATTCAGGGCAACGTCTATGTCAACACCGGTGCCTACAACGGCTATGAGCGTGGCAACGGCTGGTCCTGGGGGGATCAGACCCTCTGCTTCGCCGCTCCCGTCTCCTCGGTCATCATCGACAAGAACTGCGCCTACGGCACCATCACCGCCACCCAGATTGGCAAGCCTGCGGTGGGCAACGTGGCCACCGGTGTGCCCATCGGCATCGGCGCCGACAACGTGGAGGTGATGAGCTATGGCGACATGGCGCGCCAGTTCTGCGCTCTGGAAGTGGACATGGCCAAGGGCAACTTCTACGAGCTCAAGGGCTGCATCACCCCGAACAAGGAGCCACAAGGGCTGCGCTTTGCCATCCATGACGTGGAGGCCTGGGGCTGGGACAACATCCGCTGGGCCATGAACCGCGCCGGGATCAGCCACGACGGCCTGCTGCGGGTCACCCATCAGGCCCCTGTCGGTGCCCAGACCCTGGCGACCCACTACTCTGTCTCCCTGCCGGTGATGCTCGCCAAGATGTTGAAAAAGTCCGACAACCTCTACGCCGATACCTTCCTCAAAACCGTGGGGCGTCACTACTACAACAAGCCGGGCAGCTATCGCAGCGGCACCATGGCGGTGCGCGCCATCCTGACCAAGCACGGCATTGACCTTGGCAACGCCACCCTGGCCGACGGCTCCGGCCTCTCCGCCCACAATCTCATCAGCGCGCGCCAGATGTTGTCGGTGCTTAACTTCATCCAGAAGAACGATGCCGAGCTCGACTTCATCAAGCTGCTGCCAAGCTCCCAGGTGGACGGCACCCTGGCCTGGCGACGCAGCGTCACCGCGCCCATGATGAAGAACAAGGTGCACGCCAAGACCGGTACCATCACAGGTACGTCGAACCTCGCCGGCTTCATCGACACCGCCGGTGGCCAGCGCAAGGCCTTCGTGATGTTCCAGCGCGGTCTCTCCCAGGATCCGGCGACCCACGAGCGCTACCGCGCCAGCAAGGCGCCCTGGCCCTGGACCGTCTTCGAAAAAGGCGTGCTGGAGAGCATCTACCAGCAGCAACCCATCCAGATCGTCGAGCAGTGATAGACGGGCTGCCTTGCCGGCAAGGCGGCCCGATTCCCCGGCCTTGGGGCGAAACAGGGGCGCTGGCGCCGTCATCAGCAGCGGGCGCAATCGGAGATGGCGAACGTAAGCATCGCTATTTTCAGCTTTGACTGACAGGGCGCCACGGCTATGCTGTGCCCAGCCTCATCTCAATGGCCTTCTTCAACGGCTTGTTTAATGGAGAGAAAAGATGTTTGTAGAGATTTTTGGTCGTCCCGGTTGCCCCTATTGCGTGCGTGCCAAGCAGATTGCCGAGCAACTGACCGAGGAGCGCGATGACTTCGAGTTCCGCTACGTGGATATCAACGTGGCCGGGCTGACCAAGGACGATCTCGCTGCCAAGGCGGGCAAGCCGGTCACCACTGTGCCGCAGATCTTCCTGGATGAGCAGCACATCGGCGGCTGCACCGATTTTGAGGCCTATGCCAGAGCCAAT
Organism: Aeromonas sp. QDB25; assembly: GCF_027707725.1. Lineage (NCBI taxonomy): Bacteria > Pseudomonadati > Pseudomonadota > Gammaproteobacteria > Aeromonadales > Aeromonadaceae > Aeromonas > Aeromonas sp. QDB25. The sequence continues at coordinate 70,381 of NZ_JAPCIZ010000003.1, forward strand.
CTGGGTCTGTAAGCCCCGACACCATGAAAAAAGGCGCCTCTGGCGCCTTTTTTCATGTCGCCAAGCCTGCCTCAGGCCACCGGCGTGAAGCGGCTCACCACCTGTCCCTGATGTTCAATCCACTCCATGAACATGGCGACGGGGCGGGCATAGACCTGACCATCCTGTTCGGATTGATAGATCACCAGCTGCTCCTGCGTTTCGGTGTGCAAAGCCAGGGCCAGAACCTGGTAATAGCCCCCCTTGAAATGGCGGTAGCGACCGGTGGCGGGTGCCTGCATGAGTGAACCTCGAGAGCGGGAAGATGAGCCCCGTGCCTGCGTGCTCCCCTGGCAGACCGACGGGTCGGGGCCTTTTTTACCCCAGCCAATCGTGCCAGATGGGGGAGATATTTCAATACACTCATGTTGCTTTATGAAGCTACCCCTCATCTTTCACTGATCTACCAAAGAGAGGCAAACGATCATGCTGAATTTAACATTTCAACAGCCCTGTTTCAGGGGTAAATATCAGGGATTTATTCCATAAATTAGATTGTTCTAGCATTCAATTCTGTGAAGAATAGGGGCAGAGAAATTTGATACTAAAAACAGCTTTTCTGCCAACGCGCCCCACGGGGAAGGAATCACGCTCACCATGTTCACTATCGACAAGTCGCACAAGCTCGACGATGTCTGCTATGACATCCGCGGCCCGGTGCACAAAGAAGCTCGCCGTCTCGAAGACGAAGGTCACCGCATCATCAAGCTCAACATCGGCAATCCGGCCCCGTTTGGCTTCGAAGCACCGGAGGAGATCATCAAGGATGTGATCCTCAACATGCCCCAGAGCCAGGGCTACTGCGACTCCAAGGGGCTCTTCTCCGCCCGCAAGGCGGTGATGCAGTATTACCAGCAAAAAGGGATGCGCAAGGTCGACATCGACGACATCTACATCGGCAACGGTGCGAGCGAGCTCATCGTGATGGCGATGCAGGCGCTGCTCAACAACGGCGACGAGATGCTGGTGCCCTCCCCCGACTACCCGCTCTGGACCGCGGCCGTCACCCTCTCCGGCGGCCATGCGGTGCACTACCGCTGTGACGAAGGGGCTGACTGGTACCCGGATCTGGACGACATCCGCGCCCGCATCACCCCGCGCACCCGCGGCCTGGTGCTGATCAACCCCAACAACCCGACCGGCGCCGTCTACGGCAGCGAGTTTTTGCTTGAAGTGATCGAGATCGCCCGCCAGCACAACCTCATCATTTTCGCCGACGAAATTTACGACAAGATCCTCTACGACGACATCTCCCACACCAGCGTCTGCACCCTGTGCGACGATGTGATGGTGGTGACCTTCAACGGCCTCTCCAAGGCCTACCGCGCCTGTGGCTTCCGCCAGGGCTGGATGGTCATCACCGGGCCCAAGGGGCGCGCCAAGGGTTACATCGAGGGGCTGGAGATGCTGGCCTCCATGCGGCTGTGTGCCAACGTACCCATGCAGCACGCCATCCAGACCGCCCTTGGGGGCTACCAGAGCATCAACGAGCTGATCCTGCCGGGGGGTCGCCTGCGCCGCCAGCGGGACAAAGCCTGGGAGCTTTTGAACGAGATCCCGGGTGTCTCCTGCGTCAAGCCCAAGGGGGCGCTCTACATGTTCCCGCGCCTCGACCCCAAGGTGTATGACATTCGCGATGACCAGAAGATGGTGTTCGACCTGCTGCAGCAGGAGAAGCTCCTGCTGGTGCAAGGCACCGGCTTCAACTGGCCGGCACCGGATCACTTCCGCCTGGTATTCCTGCCCCGGGAAGAGGAGCTGGAAGAGGCCATCGGTCGCCTCGCCCGCTTCCTCAAGGGCTACAAGCAGTAAGCAAGGCTCATGGAAAAGGCTCCCGCGGGAGCCTTTTTGTTGTCTGTCGTTTTCTATCCGCGCCATCAGCCGTGGAGCAGGGCACCGGCCACCAGCACCGCCATGGTGATGAGGGCCACCCCGATGATGAAGGGCAGCACCCAGCGCACGAAGCGATCGTAGGGGGTCCTGGCGAGCGCCAGCCCCGCCACCAGGTGAGCGGCGGTGGGGGCAAACAGGTTGATCCAGCCGGAGGCGGACTGATAGGCGGTGATCACCAGATCCCGCGAGATGCCGGAGAAGTCAGCCAGCGGCCCCATCAACGGCATGGAGACGGTCGCGAGCCCCGAGGTGGAGGGAATGAAGAAGCTCAGGATGATATGCACCAGATAGGCCATCAGGATGAAGACCGACGACGACAGCCCGCTCACCAGTCCCTCGGCCCAGTGCAGTATGGTGTCGATGATGACGCCGTGCTCCATCACCACATAGATGCCGCGCGCCACCGCTACCACCAGGGCAACCCCGATGAGATCCCGCGCCCCGTTCAGGAAGGTCGCCACGTAGTTGGACTCCGGCATCCGGTTGATGAGGGCAATCAGGATGGAGGCGCTGAAGAAGAGGGTGGAGAGCTCGTCGAACCACCAGCCCAGGGTGGGCAACAGATCGATGCCCAGATCGGACCAGGGCACCACCGCATAGATCATCAGCAGGAAGGTGCCGAAGAAGACCAGCATGGTGAGTTTCTGCTTGCCGCTGAAGGCGAGGTTGCCGCTCTTCATCTGGGAGAACTCGTCGTCATAAACGATATCGGCCAGCACGGAGCGGGACTTGTCCTGCTGCACCTGCCTGGCGTAGCGCATCACGAACCAGGAGGCGAAGATCACCAGCAGCAGCCACTGGATGACCCGTAGCCCTATCCCCTCACCGATGGGGATACCCGCGAAACCAGAGGCGATGCCGGTGGCAAACGGATTGACGGTGGAGGCGAGCACCCCGACCCCGGAGCCGAGCAGGATGATCCCGGCCGCCACCATGCGATCGAAGCCCGCCGCCATCATCACCGGCACGATGAGTGCCCAGAAGGCCACCGTCTCCTCCGCCATGCCGAAGGTGGAGCCACCCAGGGCGAACAGGGCGATCAGCACCGGGATGAGCAGCCGCTCGCGCCCGGCGAAGGTGCGCACTATGGCCCCGACCCCGGCATCGAGCGCCCCGCTTTGCATGGTCACCGCCAGAAAGCCGCCGATGATGAGCACGAACAGTGCCACGTCCGCCGCCTTGTGAAAGCCCTGGATGGGCGCCTTGAGCACATCGAATACCCCCTGGGGTTGGGAGGGGAGCTCGGTGTAACTGCCGGGTACCGGCAGCAATCGCTCGTCACCGCTGTAGTCGGCCACGGCCGCCGCAGCCACCGGCTGCTGGGTCTTGGCCGTCACATAGTTGTATTTGCCCGCCGGCAGCACCCAGGTGAGGGCCGCCATCAGGGCGATGATGATGAAAAGCAGGGTATAAACCGTGGGGAGCTGGCGCTTCTTGGGCGCCTCATGGGATGTGGTCATGACTTTCGTACCTCGGCGGTGCCGTCTGTGATCCGGACAGCGCAAGCCTAGCGGGTTTGTTCGGGGAAAAAGGTGATCGCGGATAATAAACCTGAGGCAGCAGGTTGAGTCTGCTGCAAAAAGACAGGGCCCCGCAGGGCCCTGTCTGTGCTGACGACCGACTTACAGCTCGACCACGTCGAATTGCACGTCCGGATTCACGTCCGCATCGTAGTCCACCTCGTCCAGACCGAAACCGAACAGGCGCAGGAACTCCTGCTTGTAGCCGGTGTAGTCGGTCAGTTCACTGAGGTTCTCGGTGGTGATGGAGGGCCAGAGATCACGGCAGGTCTGCTGCACGTCTTCACGCAGTTCCCAGTCATCCATGCGGATGCGGGCCTGCTCGTCCAGCGCCATGTCGGCGCCGTACAGGCGGGTGCGCATCATGCGGTCCACCTGCTCCATGCAGCCCTCATGAATGCCCTTCTCCTTCATGATCTTGAAGGCCATGGAGATGTAGAGCGGCATCACGGGAATGGCAGAGGAGGCCTGGGTCACCACGGATTTGAGCACGGCCACGTGGGCGGTCCCCCCCTTGGCAGCCAGATCGCCACGGATGGCGGTGGCGGCGCGGTCCAGATCTTCCTTGGCGCGCCCCAGGGTGCCATGCCAGTAGATGGGCCAGGTCAGGTCGGTACCGATGTAGGAATAGGCCACGGACTTGGCGCCGTCAGCCAGCACACCCGCATCGCGCAGAGCCGCCATCCACAGCTCCCAGTCCTGGCCGCCCATGACGGTGATGGTGCTCTGGATCTCTTCCTCATTCGCCGGCTCGACGGTGGCGGTGATGATCTGATCCTTGTTGGTGTCGATGGCGGTGGAGGTGTAGACCTCGCCGATGGGTTTGAGGGCGGAGCGCACCACTTCGCCGGTGTCCGGCAGCTTGCGCACCGGAGATGCCAGGGAGTAGACCACCAGATCGATTTGACCCAGATCCTGCTTGATGAGCTCGATCACCTTGGCACGGCACTCGTGGGAGAAGGCATCGCCATTGATGCTCTTGGCGTAGAGGCCGGCCTCTTTGGCGGCCTTGTCGAAGGCGGCGGAGTTGTACCAGCCGGCGGAGCCCGTCTTGGTCTCGGAGCTCGGCTTTTCGAAGAAGACACCGATGGTGGCAGCTCCGCTGCCGAAGGCTGCGGCAATGCGGGAGGCCAGACCATAGCCGGTGGAAGCGCCGATCACCAGCACCTTCTTGGGGCCATTCTCGATGGCGCCCTTGGCTTGGGTGTAAGCGATCTGGCGACGAACATTGGCTTCACAACCGACCGGGTGGGTGGTGGTGCAGATAAAGCCGCGAACCTTGGGTTTGATGATCATGTGTTGTCTCTTATCCGTTTGATGGATGAAATCGGGGCATAAGATACCTCATTGCGGCCCGTTATGGTGCTCTGATGTGTTGAACTGCGGGGAAACAGGCAGGGATCCGTCGCTTTATGCCGCCATGGCACACCCATTGCGCAGGAGATCTCCCCGCCATGGACCAGAGAGAGGCGACGTGAGGACTGGAATGTCACACCCTGAACGAGGCCGTTGTCTGACCTTGCGCCATGTACTAGTGTGCAAGGAAGAGGATTCAAGGAGGAGTCTATGTCACGCATGCTGGTCATCTCTCTCACCTGCCTGGGGCTTGCCACCGTCCCCGTTGTCCAGGCGGCAGTCTATCAATGCGCCCGCGATGGGCAGATCACCTTCAGTGACATCCCCTGCAGCAGCGACGCCAAACCCATGGCACTCAATGTCTATACCCCCTCCCCCGAGGCGGTGGAGCAGGCGGCCAACCAGACCCGGGAGATAGAGCAGAGCCTGGCGAACGGCCAGAAACAACGCCAGGCCGAGGCGCTGCGCACCGAGATCGAGGCCAAAAAGCAGAAGATGAACAACGAGATGACCCAGATCACGGAGAACAAGGCAAGATCCCGCAATGTCTCGGCAGAGATGCAATCGGTCACTACCCGATATCAGAAAGAGATTGAGTCCCTGAACCAGAAACTCTCCACCTTGCAGGCAAAATAAACACTCCCTGTTTCGGGACAGAAAATATACCGAAGTGGCAATGTCGTCACGAGTTCACACATGCCGCACATCCAGAACATCACCCCCTTGGCCGTTTATTTCTCACACCAGAGGATCAGATAGCGGCTTTTTCCCGATCCCCGTAGCCACCTAATTTCACCGCGTTCCAGAAGACTCAACTTTATCCCCACCGAGATCCCTGACGTGCCACAGGGTTCATACGAGGGCGATATATAGGGGCATCGTGACAATTGTCAGTGCCAAAAGAGGCGCCTTCATGCCAATATTCCCTGGGGCCCAAAGCGGTCCACGAGATAAATAACCTTGGTACGAGACCCTACAATTAAGAAGCTATTTATCAACATTGAAAAATAAAAAGTTAATTTGAGTACGATGACGACTCATCAGGACGCAATGCTATTGTTAATTTACTCATATTTGGTCGTTATCCCATTCAAGGGTCTCATGGAGGAGCGCTGTCATGTTCTGGAATCAAAAAGCAAGCAAGGAAGCCAGTGAGCAAGCGGCAAGGGTGGTGGAACTGGGGGCATTTGAACAGGCTATCCAGTTGCAGGTCCCCTTCGTCCAGTTCACCCCGGCGGGAGTGGTCACCTTCGCCAACGCGCTGTTTCTCAAGATCGTGGGATTTGAACGTGACGAGGTGATCGGCAAGCATCACAGCACCCTCTGCTTCCCCGACGACGTCAATACCCGGGATTACGAGACCTTGTGGCAGGATCTGCGCCACGGCGTCTCCCGCAGCGGCCGCTTCATTCGCCAGTCGAAATCCGGCAAGGCCGTGTGGCTGGAGGCGACCTATTTCCCCATCGTGATCGACGGCAAGGTGGTGCGGATCGCCAAGGTCGCCTCCGACGTGACCCAGCAGCAATCCACCCTGGAGCGCACCCAGGCACTGCTGGCAGCCCTGGACAAGTCCCTGGCGGTCATCGATTTCCAACCCGATGGCACCGTCATCACCGCCAACCAGAATTTCCTCAACTGCTTTGGCTACCGGCTGGAAGAGGTGGTCGGCAAGCATCATCGCCTCTTCTGTGACACCGAGTTCTACCAGAACAACCCCCATTTCTGGCAGGATCTCGGCTAGGGTGACATCAAGTCAGGGCTCTTCATGCGTCTGGGTCACCGGGGGGAGAAGATCTGGCTGGAGGCCACCTACAACCCCATCTTCAACCACGAGGGCAAGGTGGTCAAAATCATCAAGCTGGCGAGCGACATCACCGAGCGGGTGGAGAAATCCATCTCCACCCGGGAAGCGGCCCAGAAGGCGTGTGCCATCGCCAGCGAAACCGTCGCGAGCGCCGCCAGGGGGCGGGAGGTCATCGACAGGGTGCTCGACACCTCCTCTCACATCAACACCTCGGTCAATGCGGTCAGCAAGCAGATAGAGCAGCTCAACCTGCAATCCAGGAGCATCGAATCCATCATCTCCACCATCAGCGGCATCGCGGATCAGACCAACCTGCTGGCCCTCAACGCGGCCATCGAGGCGGCCCGCGCCGGGGAACAGGGACGGGGATTCGCGGTCGTGGCCGACGAGGTGAGGCAACTGGCGGCGCGCACTTCCAGCTCCACCAGCGAGATCGTCACCGTCATCAAGCACAACTCGGAGATCACCTCCCAGATCACCCAGACCGTCTCCGTCGTCTCCGACAAGGCGGTGGCAGGTCAGGAGCAGGCCACCATCATCGCCGACGTCATCAAGGAGATCATCGAGGACGCCAACTCGGTGTCGGACACCGTCAAGAGCCTCTCCATCTGAGCGACAGCTGCCAATGACAACGGGGGGCCCAGGCCCCCCGTTGTCATTGCTGTCCGCCCACCCGAAACCCGCTCAGCCATCCCCCAGGAGATAGTGTCTGGCTTCCTCGTCCGCCAGCGCGAGGGCGATGTCCCATAGCGCGGCGATGCAGAGCCCCTCCTCCCCCACAGCTTCCTCTTCCAGCGCCTCCAGGGCTCTGGCATCGGCCAGGGTAAAGGGGGGATGGCTCAACAGGCTTTTGGCCGCGGCCAGCAAGTGCATGTCGCTCATCGGTCGGCTCCTTCTTAGACAGCGTGTTTCCCTGCCCAGGCTGTAGCCTAATGACGGCGACTCATCCCCCGGTGGCGACTGCCTGCGCACGCTTCCTGCCGGACGGCAGTTGGCCCACCCCGATGCCGGCCAGCACGGCGGCGCAGGCCACCCATTGCAGGGCAGTGAGCGTCTCTCCCAGCAGCAGATAGGCGAGCAGCAGGGTAAAGACCGGTATGAGGTTCACATAGGCAGCCGCCAGGGTCACCTTCACCTGGGTCACCGACCAGTTGTAGAGCAGGTAGGCACCAAGTGTCACGAAGGCGCCGAGGAAGAGGATGACCCCCATGTCCTGCCAGGCCCAGCTCGCGGGCCAGGACGCACTGAAGGCAAAGGGCGCGAAGAAGAGCATGCCGACGAAGGCCTGCAACGCTGTCAGTGTCATCACGCCGTAGCGGCTGGAGAGCTTCTTGAATACCACGGAATAGGTGGCGGCGCAGAGCATGGCGCCCATCTCCAGGCTGTTGCCGAGCAGGGCGTTGGGGGCGAACTCGTCGGCGCCCTCCCCCAACCCCAGCAGGGCGATGCCAACGATGGCGATGGCAAAGCCCAGCAGCTGGCGGCGACTCACCCGCTCTCCAAGCAGCACGAAGGCCACCAGAGCCACCATCAGGGGAAGCAGGGCACAGACCATACCGGCCTGGCCGGCACTGGTGTAACGCAGGGCGTTGACTTCAAGAAGAAAGTAGAGGCAGGGCTCAAGCGCCCCCATCAGGGCCAACCAGCGCCAATCCCCCTTCTGGTAAGTGACGCGGCCAAGCTGGCGGTAGCAGAGCAGCCAGCAACAGGACGCCACCCCCATCCGCATGAAGAGCACCTGACCGAAGGACCAGATTTCCAGCACATGTTTGAGGGCGATGAAGGAGCTGGACCAGAGCAGCATGGCCAGGGTCAGCGTCAGGACGGGTAAAGGGCGCACAATGCCTCCATGAATTGGGCATTCGAATAATAACCATACGGCCTTGCGGTTGTCTAAAGGCACCTAACATCAGATAATACGGCCGCCTTCATACCGGATAACCCATCTTCAATGACTGAGTACCTGCTTTTACTGGTCGGCACCGTGCTGATCAACAACTTCGTGCTGGTGAAGTTCCTCGGCCTTTGCCCCTTCATGGGTGTCTCCGGCAAGCTGGAAACCGCCATCGGCATGGGTCTGGCCACCACCTTCGTCATGACGCTGGCAAGCGCCTGCTCCTATCTGATGGAGCACTATATCCTGATCCCGCTGGAGATCGCCTACCTGCGCACCCTGGGCTTCATTCTGGTGATCGCCGTGGTGGTCCAGTTCACCGAGATGGTGATCCGCAAGAGCAGCCCGACCCTCTATCGCCTGCTCGGCATCTTCCTGCCGCTCATCACCACCAACTGTGCCGTGCTCGGCGTGGCGCTGCTCAGCATCAACGAGCGCCACAACTTCATCCAGAGCATCATCTACGGCTTCGGGGCTGCCGTCGGCTTCTCCCTGGTGCTGATCCTTTTTGCCGCCATGCGTGAGCGGCTGGTGGCCGCCGACGTGCCGGCACCGTTTCGTGGCGTCTCCATCGCCATGGTCACCGCTGGCCTGATGTCGCTGGCCTTCATGGGCTTTACCGGCCTCATCAAGATATAACGCTATGATTCACATACTCTTTGCCATTCTGGTGCTGGCCCTGCTTGCCCTGGCCTTCGGCATCATTCTCGGTTTTGCCGCCGTCAAGTTTCATGTGCAGGCCGATCCCATCGTCGATCAGCTCGATGCTCTGTTGCCCCAGACCCAGTGCGGCCAGTGCGGTTACCCGGGCTGCAAACCCTACGCCGACGCCCTGGCCAATGGCGACAAGATCAACAAGTGCGTGCCCGGTGGCGACGCCACCATGCGCAAGATTGCCGACCTGATGGGGGTCGAGCCCCAGTCTCTGGACGGCGGTGAAGACGCGGCAATCCCCGTCAAGAAGGTGGCCTTCATTCACGAAGACATGTGCATCGGTTGCACCAAGTGTATCCAGGCCTGTCCGGTCGACGCCATCCTGGGTGCCACCAAGGCGATGCATACCGTCATCGCGGCCGAGTGCACCGGGTGCGACCTCTGCGTCGACCCCTGCCCGACCGACTGTATTGAAATGATCCCGGTGCCGACCACGGTCGACAACTGGAAATGGGATCTGGCCAAGGTCGCCATTCCGGTAAAGATAGTGGAATAAACAGCGGAGTAACCATGCAGCATCTGCTCGAACGCATCAAAGCCGGCACTCTGTGGGATTTTCACGGCGGCATCCATCCCCCCGAGAACAAGCACCAGTCCAGCCTGACCCCCGTCGTTGACGCGGGCCTTCCCCCACAGCTCATCATTCCGGTGCGCCAGCACGCGGGTCCGGCCGGCGAACTGCTGGTGCGGGTGGGGGACAAGGTCAAGAAAGGGCAACCCCTCACCCGTTTTGACAAGGGACGCATCGTGCCGGTGCACGCTTCCACCTCGGGCACCATCACCGCCATCGAGCAGCACACGGTGGCGCACCCCTCCGGTCTTGACGATCTCTGCATCCTCCTCACCCCGGACGGAGACGATGCCTGGGGCGAGCGCACACCCCAGCCTGACTACTGGAACCTGGAGCGGGGGGCGTTGCTCGAACGCATCCAGCAGGCCGGCATCGCCGGGCTCGGCGGCGCCGTCTTCCCGACCCACAGCAAGCTCGACGGCCGTGGCCAGCTCACCGAGATCCTCATCGTCAACGGGCTGGAGTGCGAACCCTACATCACCACAGATGACCGTCTGATGCAGGAATACGCCGACGAGATCATGGACGGCATCCGGGTACTCAAGCACCTGCTCAAGCCCAAGCTCACCCTGATCGGGGTGGAAGACAACAAACCGGCGGCCATCGAGGCCCTGACCCGCCATGCCAGCGACGCCGACGTGCTGGTCAAGTCGGTACCGACCAAGTACCCCTCCGGCGGCGCCAAACAGACCATAGAGCTGCTCACCGGACGCCAGGTGCCCAAGGGAGGCCGGGCGGTCGACATGGGCATCATGGTGCTCAACGTCGCCACCGTCTTTGCCATCAAGCGCGCCATCATCGATGGGGAGCCGCTCATCGAGCGCATCGTCACCCTCACCGGCGACGCCTTCAAGAAACCCGGCAATGCCTGGGTGCGTCTGGGCACGCCGGTACGCTGGCTGCTCCAGCGTTTCGAGCTGCAACCGGAGGCGGATCAGCGGGTCATCATGGGGGGCCCCATGATGGGCTTCACCCTGCCCCACGCCATGGTCCCCGTGGTCAAGGCCACCAACTGCCTGCTCTCCCCCACCCGCGCCGAGCTGCCGCCCCCCGGCCCGGAACAGGCCTGCATCCGTTGCAGTGCCTGCGCCGATGCCTGCCCCGCCACCCTGCTGCCCCAGGAGCTTTACTGGTACAGCCGGGTCAAGGAGTACGACAAGGCCGAGAAGCTCAACCTCTTTGACTGTATCGAGTGCGGCGCCTGTGCCTGGGTCTGCCCGAGCGAAATCCCCCTGGTGCAGTACTACAAGATCGCCAAGGATGACATCCGCGAGGCCCGTGCCGAGGCCGAGAAGGCCGAACGTGCCAAGCAGCGCTTCGAGGCCAAGCAGGCTCGCTTCGAGCGTGAGAAGGCGGCCCGCGAAGCCCGCCACGCCGAGGCCGCAGCCCAGCGTCGCCAGGCCATGACGACGGCCGGGGGCGAAGATCCGGTCGCCGCCGCCCTGGCCCGCATCAAGGCCAAACAGGAGACGGCCCAGGTGGCCGTGAGTGAACCCGCACCGGACAACGAGGCCATGATTGCCGCCCGTGAGGCACGCAAGCAGGAGGCCATCGCCCGTCGTGCCGCCAAGGCCGCCAATGGCGAGGGCAATGGGCTGGCTGACACCCCGGCACCTGGGGAGCAACATCCCAAGACAGAGCTGGATCCCAAGAAGGCCGCCATCGCCGCCGCCCTGGCACGTGCCAAGGCCAAGAAGGCCGCCCAGGCGCACGGTGACGGGCCGGTGGTCGCAGGTGAGACATCTGTGAACACAACCGAACACGCCGTTGAGGCCCCGGCCGCCGCATCCGAACCCGCCGCAGAGGTGGACCCCAAGAAGGCGGCCATTGCCGCCGCCATCGCCCGGGCCAAGGCCAAGAAGGCTGCTCAGGCGCAAGGTGACGGGCCGGTGGTCGCAGGTGAGACATCCGTGGACACAACCGATAACGCCGTTGAGGCCCCGGCCGCCGCAGAGGTGGACCCCAAGAAAGCGGCCATTGCCGCCGCCATCGCCCGGGCCAAGGCCAAGAAAGCCGCCCAGGCGCAAGGGGACACGCCGATGGACGCGGATAAGACATCCGTGAACACAACCGATAACGCCATTGAGGCCCCTACCGCCGCATCCGAGCCCGCCGCCGAGGTGGACCCCAAGAAGGCGGCCATTGCCGCCGCCATCGCCCGGGCCAAGGCCAAGAAAGCCGCACAGGCCCAAGGTGACGCACCGCTGGACGCAGGTGGCATCTCCGCAAACACAAGCGATGCCGCCACCGCCGAGGCCCCTGCCGCCGCATCCGGACCCGCCGCCGAGGTGGACCCCAAGAAGGCGGCCATTGCCGCTGCTATCGCCCGGGCCAAGGCCAAGAAAGCCGCCCAGGCGCAAGGTGACGCACCGCTGGACGCAGGTGGCATCTCCGCAAACACAAGCGATACCGCCACCGCCGAGGCACCTGCCGCCGCATCCGAGCCCGCCGCCGAGGTAGACCCCAAGAAGGCGGCCATCGCCGCCGCCATCGCCCGGGCCAAAGCCAAGAAGCTGGCGGCCGAGGCTGCATCCTCCCCTTCGACCGACAAGAGCCACTGATCCATGTTCAATATCGCGAGTGCGCCTTTTGCCCACAACCGCAAACAGACCCAGACCCTGATGGTGCTGGTGATCCTGGCCTGCCTGCCCGGCTTCCTGGCGCAGACCTGGTTCTTCGGCTGGGGGACCCTGATCCAGATCCTGCTGGCGCTGGTCACGGCCCTGGGTTCGGAGGCCCTGGTCCTTCGCCTGCGCGGCCGCCCCGTCAAACCGGCCCTGCTGGATGGCAGCGCGGCGCTCACCGCCGTGCTCATCGGTCTCTCCCTGCCCCCCCTGCTACCCTGGTGGATGCTGGTGCTGGGCACGGCGTTCGCCATCATCATCGCCAAGCATCTCTATGGCGGGCTCGGTCAGAACCTGTTCAATCCTGCCATGGTGGCCTATGTGCTGCTGCTGGTCTCCTTCCCGGTCCAGATGACCAGCTGGCTGCCCCCCTCCAGCATCGCCGCCTACGACATCGGCTTCGCCGATGCGGCCTCGGTGATCTTCACCGGCTTCAGCCTGGACGGCTACAGCATGCTGCAGCTCAAGCAGGGGGTGGATGGCCTGACCATGGCCACGCCGCTGGATACCTTAAAGACCGGGCTGACCCAGGGGCTGACCGCCACCGAAGTGATGACCCACAAGGTCTTCGAGGGCTGGGGTGGCATCGGCTGGAGCTGGGTCAACCTCGGCTACCTGCTGGGAGGCCTCTTCCTGCTCCAGCAGAAAGTGATCAACTGGCGCATTCCGACTGCCGTGCTGGGCGCATTGCTGCTCGCTGCCACCCTGGGCTATCTGGCCACCCCGGATGCCACCGCCACCCCCATGCTGCACCTGTTCAGCGGTGCCACCATGCTCGGGGCCTTCTTCATCGCCACCGATCCGGTGAGTGCCAGCACCACCGCAAAGGGGCGCCTCGTCTACGGTGTGCTCATCGGCGTGCTGGTCTATGTCATCCGCCGTTTTGGCGGCTATCCGGATGCCTTCGCCTTCGCCGTGTTGCTGGCCAACCTGTGCGTTCCCCTGATTGACAGTCTGACCCGCCCCAAGGTCTATGGAGCCCGTCGCAAATGAACCCACATCTGAATTGCCACAGACGCGAGACAGGGAGCCTCCCATGTTGAAAAGCATGCGCAAGAATGGCCTGACCCTGGCCCTCTTTGCCCTCGGCTGCACCGCCATAGTGGTGCTGACCAACGAACTGACCCGGGATCGCATCGCCCACCAGCAAGAGCTGGAGAAGCTGCGCACCCTGCAGGCCCTGCTGCCCGAGGGGAGTTATGACAACGATCTGGTGGCCAGTTGCAAGCTGGTCAGCAGCCGGGAATACCTGGGCAGCGATGAGCCCATGCCCCTCTATACCGCCACCCTCAAGGGGGTGCATACCGGCTACGCGCTGGAAACCGTGGCCCCCGATGGTTACAGTGGAGCCATTCGCATGGTGGTCGGCACCGATGCCAAGGGGGCCGTCAGTGCGGTCAGGGTGCTGGCCCACAAGGAAACCCCGGGGCTTGGTGACAAGATAGAACTGAAGAAATCCAGCTGGATCGACAGCTTCACCGGCAAGTCCCTCACGGCCGACAACGACACCACCTGGGCGGTGAAGAAGGATGGCGGCGAATTCGACGCCTTCACCGGGGCAACCATCACCCCGCGGGCCGTGGTCAAGGCGGTGAAAAATTTGCTGAGGCTGCAACAGGAGCACCCCGAACTGCTGCACGATGCCCCCTCCTGCCATACCAACCCCTAACGCCGGAGCACACGCTATGGAACAAGTCGACGTGATTGACACGGCCAGCCAACCCGCCGGGGAAAGTGGCCGCCGCGAAGAGCTCAAGGAGCTGATGCTGCAGGGACTGTGGAAGAACAACCCCTCCCTGGTGCAGGTGCTGGGGCTCTGCCCCACCCTGGCGGTCTCCTCCACCTTTACCAATGCGTTGGGGCTCGGCCTTGCCACCATGGTGGTACTGGTCTGCTCCAACCTCGCCGTCTCCCTGGTGCGCAACTGGGTGCCCAAGGATATCCGCATCCCGGTCTACGTGATGATCATCGCGGCCCTGGTGACCAGCGTGCAGCTGTTGATGAACGCCTACACCTACGGCCTCTATCAGGCGCTCGGCATCTTCATCGCTCTCATCGTCACCAACTGCGTCATCATCGGCCGCGCCGAAGCCTATGCCTCCAAGAACCCGCCCCTGCTTGCCGCCCTCGACGCCTTCATGATGGGGCTGGGCTTTACCCTGGTGCTGCTGGTACTGGGGGGCCTTCGCGAGATCATCGGCATGGGCACCCTGTTTGACGGTGCCGAGCTGCTGCTGGGTGACTGGGCCAAGTCATTGCGCGTCGAGCTGTTCCACGCCGACGCCAGCCTGCTGCTGGCGATCCTGCCCCCCGGCGGCTTCATCGGCCTCGGTTTGATGATCGCCGGCAAAAACGCCATCAACGACTGGATGGGCCGCAAGCAGAGTGCCGAGAAGGCCCACTGCACCGTGCCGGCGGCAGGCGCCCGCACGACCCAGCTCTGAGACAAGAGAGAGCCATGAACAACCAGAAACGCAGGCTGATCCTGGAGCGGTTGCGCGATGACAACCCCCATCCCACCACAGAGCTCAACTTCACCACGCCCTTCGAGCTGCTCATCGCCGTGCTGCTCTCGGCCCAGGCCACCGATGTCAGCGTCAACAAGGCCACCGACAAGCTCTATCCGGTGGCCAACACCCCCCAGGCCATGCTGGATCTGGGGGTGGACGGGGTCAAGGAGTACATCAAGACCATTGGCCTCTTCAACACCAAGGCCGAGAACGTCATCAAGACCTGCGCCATTCTGCTGGAGCGCCACGGCGGCCAGGTGCCGGAGAATCGCGAGGCCCTCGAGGCCCTGCCCGGCGTCGGCCGCAAGACGGCCAACGTGGTGCTCAACACCGCCTTCGGCTGGCCCACCATCGCCGTCGACACCCATATCTTCCGGGTCTCCAACCGCACCGGCTTTGCCGTGGGCAAGAACGTCGATCAGGTGGAGGAGAAGCTGCTCAAGGTGGTCCCCGCCGAGTTCAAGCTGGACGTGCACCACTGGCTCATCCTGCACGGGCGTTACACCTGTCTCGCCCGCAAGCCCCGCTGCGGCTCCTGCATCATCGAAGATTTGTGCGAATACAAAGAGAAGGTCTATCCCGAGAGTTGATCTGCAGGCCTCTGCGGATCCGGTCTCGGGCCATGGATTCAAGGCATTACCAATCCACCAACCCGGAGAATTGAGCAATGAGAATTCTGCATACCATGTTGCGCGTCGGCGATCTGCAACGTTCCATCGACTTCTACACCCGAGTGCTGGGCATGACACTGCTGCGCAAGAGCGAGAACAGCGAATACAAGTACACCCTGGCCTTCGTCGGCTACGGCGACGAGAAGGATGAAGCCGTCATCGAGCTCACCTACAACTGGGGGGTGAGCGAGTACGAGCTCGGTTCCGCCTATGGTCACATCGCCCTGGAAGCGGACGACATCTATGCCACCTGCGAGGCGCTGCGCGCCGCCGGCGCCAAGATCACCCGCGAGCCGGGCCCGGTGAAGGGCGGCACCACCGTCATCGCCTTCGTGGAAGACCCGGACGGTTACAAGATTGAGCTGATTGCCAAGAAAGACGCCGGTAACGGCCTGGGCGCCTGAGCCCACGCCGCCTGGCGGTGAGAAAAACAACGGGGCCCAGGGCCCTGTTTTTATTGGCTGCAACCACCGTCAGGCCAGGCGGAAGCGCCCCATGCTCTGGCGCAGACCCGCCGCCAGCTGGCTCAGCTCCAGACAGGCTTTGGCGGTGTGATCCGCGCCGGTCGCGACCTCGTTGGAGGAGTCGTTGATGCGCGCCACGTTGCGGCCCAGCTCATCGGAGACCGCATCCTGCTCGCCACAGGCACTGGCAATCTGGATCGCCATGTCGGCTATCTGGGCCACCGCCTCTTCAATCTGACGAATGCCCGCGCTGGTGCGTTCGCTCTGGCTCACGCACTGGCGGATCATCTCGCAACTCTGGCCGGTCACCGACTTCGCCCGGTTGGCACGGGCCTGCAGGGTCTCGATGATGGCGACGATTTCGCCGGTGGAGGCCTGGGTACGCCCCGCCAGGGTGCGCACCTCGTCGGCCACCACCGCAAAGCCGCGCCCCTGCTCACCGGCACGGGCCGCCTCGATGGCGGCATTGAGTGCCAGCAGGTTGGTCTGGTCGGCAATGCCGCGAATGACATCCACCACCAGGTTGATCTGGGCGGACTCTTTCTCCAGTTCACTCACCAGGTTGCCCGCCTGCTCCATCTCACCGGCCACCCGGGTGATGACATCCAGGGCCCCCTGCACATCCTGACTGCCGCGACGAGCCAGGGCATTGGCAGAGCTTGCCGACTCCGAGGCCACCTCGGTGTTGCCCGCCACATCCGCTACCGTTGCCTTCATCTGGGCCATGGCGGTGGCGACCTGGGCTATCTCCTGCTGCTGGCTCTGGATCCCCTGAGATGATTGCTCGGAGACCGCGCTCACCTCCTCGATGGCGGCCCCCAGCTGGGTCACGGCGGCGGCCACCTCCTCGATGAGCCCACGCAGGTTGTCCTGCATCTTGAGGGAGGCGCTGGCCAGCATCCCCAGTTCGTCTTGCCCGATGTGCTGGCGATCCAGCCGATGGGTCAGATCCCCCAGGGCGATGGCATTGGCCTGGGCCACCACGGCTTGCAGGGGCAGGCAGATCTGGCGGGTGAGGAACCAGGTCATGACCCCCATAAAGATCAGCAGGGTCGCGATGCTCACCACGGCAAAGGTCATCACCATGGTGACGCTGCCAAGCAGGCTGCCGCGGTTCTCTTCCACAAAGCCAAGATTAACCTTCACCAGGGCACGCACCGCCAGCTCCAGCTCGGTGTAGAGCCCGTTCGAGCGAAACAGCGCCTCCCTGGCCTCATCCCTGCTGCCCTGGAACAACAGGGCATCCACCTGGTTGACGGCCCCCAGATATTGCAGCCACTGCTGCTTGACGCGGTTGAAGGCCTGGCGTTCATGCTCGGCCCCCACGGTTGCCTCGTAGGCATCCATGACCTGCTGCACCTTGCCCAGGCTCTCCTGGATGCGGGCGCGGCGAACCTGCCTGTCGACGGCATCTTCCACCATCAGCAGGGCAAACTGGGCACGGCGCACATAGGAGACGTCGTAGAGCAGGTTGTCCACCGAGAGCACACTTGGCAGGGTGGAGTCGGTGAAGTTCAATACCCGATCCCGAATGTCCCGCAGTTCGGTGGCGAGAAACAGGCCGAAGACGGCGTTGATGACGGCAATGACCGCAAAGACGGCGGCAATCTTCTTGCCGATGGAGAGATGCTTGTAAGACATGTTGGCTGGTGATCCTCGACTGCAGGTGTGCAGTGACACAATGATCACATCCGTGTAAGCGGTGACCCGAGACTCCTGACGGGAAATGACGATGGGAGCGAAGAGAGGGGATCCCTTGCTTCCCGCTCGCCCCACGCCGGGCCTTGTGCCCGCCACGAGGCTGCCAGCACAGGAGCGACCAGCTCGACGCAAAACTTGAGCCGATTGCCACAATCGGTCCGCCGTCATGGACAAAGCAGGGGCCAGGTTATGTAATGGTCGCTCGTCTCTCCCCATTCCTGTCTTCAGAGGCCCCATGGACAACGTATCGACCCTCTCCCCTTCCTGGTCTGTCCAACTGCGCGAGCAGATAGCGGATCGCCCCCTCATCGCCCTGGGGCTGCTGCTCGCCCTGGTCGCCGTGCTGCTGCTCCTGGTGCAGAGTCTCGTCATGCTGGCAGCAGGAGAGATCACGCCCGGGGTACGCTATGGCCTCATCGGCGGCGCTGCGGGTTTTGCCGCCACGGCGCTGGGCGCCCTGCCTGCCCTGTTCCTGCGCGCCGTTCCCCAACGGGTGGAAGATGCCATGCTGGGGTTCGCCGCCGGCATGATGCTGGCGGCGAGCGCCTTCTCCCTGCTGCTGCCGGGGCTCGAGGCCGCCGAGGGGATCACGGATGACGGCTTCCTCGCCGCCGCCGTGGTGGTGGCCGGCATGACCCTCGGGGTGCTGCTGATGCTGGGACTGGATCAATTCACCCCTCACGAACACGACAAGACCGGCCCCTGTGGTCCCGGCCATGAGAGCTGCT
This sequence comes from Aeromonas sp. QDB25, assembly GCF_027707725.1. Classification (NCBI taxonomy): domain Bacteria; kingdom Pseudomonadati; phylum Pseudomonadota; class Gammaproteobacteria; order Aeromonadales; family Aeromonadaceae; genus Aeromonas; species Aeromonas sp. QDB25. The sequence continues at coordinate 88,870 of NZ_JAPCIZ010000003.1, forward strand.
CACGGGTCTGGCTGTTCGTCTTCGCCATCGCCCTGCACAACCTGCCCGAAGGCATGGCCATCGGGGTCAGCTTCTCCCAGGGAGACATGACGGTGGGACTGCCCCTCACGACCGCCATTGCCCTGCAGGACATTCCCGAAGGGCTGGCGGTGGCGCTGGCCATGTGCGCAGCCGGTTTTCGCCCGCCGGTGGCCGTGCTGGTCGCCATCGGCAGCGGCCTGCTGGAACCGCTCGGCGCCCTGCTCGGGGTCGGACTCGCCAGCGGCATGGCCATCGCCTACCCCATCGGCCTCGGGCTCGCAGCCGGTGCCATGCTGTTTGTGGTCTCCCACGAAGTGATCCCGGAAACCCACCGCAACGGCCACCAGACCCACGCCACCCTGGGCCTGATGGCAGGCTTCGCTCTGATGATGACGCTGGATACAGCCCTGGGATGAAACGCCGATGCCCCATGCAACCCGTGGTCTCCCACGAAGTGATCCCGGAAACCCATCGCAACGGCCACCAGACCCACGCCACCCTGGGGCTCATGGCGGGCTTCGCCCTGATGATGACCCTCGACACCGCACTCGGCTGATCACCCCCCTCAAGCCCCGTGCGCCCGGTGACGACAGCACGAACCCTTGAAATAAGAGGGGGAAATCGCCTAATGTTGAGCCCCCGGCGCCCTTTGACTGGTTGATGTACGGCGCCTGAATCCCATCGGAAGCCTGCCCGGATGACCCTCAGGATAATCCTGCTGCTGTGTCTGCTTGTCCTCACCGCCAGGGCCATTGGCGCCACCGAGGTCTTTCATACGGCCGCGCAACAGGCGTCGTCCCCCAAGTACGTGACGCTCCCCGACGGGCATGTCGGCGGGATCTGCGTCGATCTCTTCCGGCTCATGGAAGCGAGGGAGCCTGCCCTTCGCATTGAGGGAGATCAGCGCTTCCTGCCGCTGCGACGGCTGGAAAAGAAGGTGCAGCACGGCCAGCTGGACTTCATCTGCGGCGTGGGAGAGAGCCCGGCCAGGCGGGGTCACTTCATCGTCCTGACCCCCGCCATCTTCACGGTGCACTACCACCTGGCGGTGCGCCGTGACGATCCCGTCGAGATACGCAGCTGGCAGGATGTCAGGGCCCTCGGCCAGGCGGGCATCATCCTCATCAACCATGGCAGCGGTGCTATCGCCCGGCTCCAGGACATCGGCGGCCTCATCATCGACATCGGCGGGATCAGCAACCAGGCCAACTACGAGAAGTTGTTGATGAAGCGCGGCCGTTTCGTCTACTACCGCTCCCCGGGGTTTGAGTCCGACTTGCGCGAACAGGGTCTGGCCGACAAGATCCGCATCCTCCCCACCGTGATGGAAGAGACTCCCTTCTACATCCTGTTCCATCGCCACAGTGCCCCCGAACGCCTGACCCTGTTCGCCAACACCCTGCAACGGCTCGCAGACAGTGGTGCACTGGCCGCCCTGGCCAGACGCTACCCCTGACCCCCCATCCGCACCATCGCAATGCTCGGCGCCACCGCCAAGTTTTGCTATCATCCACGCCAACTTTTTCGGCCCAGCGGCCATCGAGACGAGGTAGATGATGAAAGTAGGTATTATCGGCGCCATGGAGCAGGAAGTGGCCCTGCTGCGCAGCCAGCTGAGCGAGCCCACCACCCTGCAACTGGGCGGCTGCGAGTTCTATCAGGGCAAGTTGGCCGGTAAAGAGGTGATCCTGACCCGCTCCGGCATCGGCAAGGTCGCCGCCAGCGTCGCCACCAGCCTGCTGCTGGAGAAGTTCGCTCCCGATTGCGTCATCAACACCGGTTCTGCCGGCGGCTTCGCCCAGGATCTGCACATCGGTGACGTGGTCATCGCGAGCGAGATGCGCTTCCACGACGTGGACGTGACCGCCTTCGGCTACGAGATGGGCCAGATGGCCCAGCAGCCCGCAGCCTTCCCCTGCGACGAAAAACTCATCGCCCTGGCACAGGCCTGCATTGCCGAGCAAGGCAAGCACCAGACCAAGGTCGGGCTCATCTGCACCGGCGATCAGTTCATGTGCAAGCCGGACGCCATCGCGAAAGCCCGTGCCGACTTCCCGCAGATGCTGGCGGTGGAGATGGAAGGGGCCGCCATCGGCCAGGTGTGTCACATGTTCAAGGTGCCCTATCTGGTGGTACGGGCCATGTCGGACATCGCCGGCAAGGAGCAGGTGGAATCCTTCGATGCCTTCATCGAGGTGGCGGGTCAACACTCCGCCGAAGTGATCATCGCGCTGCTCGGCAAGCTGTGATCGACGCCCCCTCCTGGGATGCTCTGATGACCGCCCTCGCCTCCACGACGGCGGCCATCATGGTGGGGGCCGCCCTGCTGGAGGCCCTGCTGCCCTGGCCCGCACGCTTTCGACCCGGCGCAGCCGTGCCTCTGCTCACCCGCCTCGGCCAGAAGGTCTATCGCCCCGACGGCACACCGCGCCAGCAGAGCCAGGCCGGGCTCCTTGCCCTGCTGGTGGTCTGGGTGCCCTGCGCAGCCGGTCTCTGGGCGGTGCGCAATCTCTCCCTGTCCGAGCCCCTGTTCGACCTCCTGTTCCTGCTGCTGATGCTCGAATCAAGGCCCCTGCGTGAACTCGCCCAGGCGAACCAGTCCCTGGCGACCCAGGAGACGCTGGTCGTGGCGAGGCTGCAGGTCGCCCCCTGGCTCAAGCGGGAAACCGGCAAGCTCTCGGTGATGGGGTTGAACAAGGCGGTGAGCGAGACCTGCGTACTGCGCCTCGTGGGTCAGTGGGCCGCCCCCCTGCTGGGCTTCGCCCTGGCCGGGGTACAGGGTGCCCTGCTGGTGCGGCTCGCCCAGTTGACCCATCTGGCGTGGAACCCTAAGCAGAACGCGTTCGTCCACTTCGGCCGCCCGGCTGCGGCGCTCTATCAGGGTTTCTGCGCCCCCGCCATCCTGCTGCTGGCGCTTCCCCTGTGCCTGACCCAGGTGCGCGGGCTGGGCAACAGAGTGCGGCCTGCGCTGCATTGGCCCCATCCCGCCATGGGGGTCCTGCTCGCGCTGCTGGCCCGGGCGACGGGCAGCCGACTCGGCGGCCCCCGCTACTATCAGGGCCAGCTGGTGCGCTTTCCGGTATTTGATGAGGGGCGCGAACCCGATGCCAACCTGCCCCTGCGCCTGCTGCAGCGTCTGCAACTGACCGGCTGGGGCTGGCTCGGGCTCTCGCTGCTCCTGACATGGATGGCGCTCAATCATGGCTGATCGCGTTTCCCTTCGTGCCCTGGGCCTGTTTGTCTGCCTGCTGGGCACCTCACTGTGCGCCATGGCCACCCCGCCGCAGCGCATCGTGAGCCTCACTCCCCATCTGACGGAACTGCTGTTCGATATCGGCGCCGGGGATCGCGTGGTCGCCACCGACGATGCCTCCGATTACCCCGCCGAGGTGACCAACCTCCCCCGGGTGGCCAACTATCGCAGCATCAACCTCGAGGCGCTGCTGGCCCAGAAGCCGGATCTGGTAGTGGCCTGGCGCTCCGCCCAGGCACGCATGCTGGGCCCGGTCGAGCGCCTCGGCATTCCCGTCTTCTACTCGGAGCCCACCGACTTTGCCTCCCTGGCCACCGAGATGCGCAGCCTGGGGCACCTTCTCGGGCTCACGCCCAGAGCCGACGAGCAAGCCCGCGCCTATCTGACCCGGCTCGACGCCCTGGCGGCGCGCTACGGCGAGCCCAAGCCCCTGTCTGTCTTCTATCAGCTCTGGTACCCGCCGCTCACCAGCGTCAATAATTCGACCTGGCCGGGGCAGGCCATCACCCTCTGCGGCGGACGCAACATCATGGCGACGACGGGAGCAGCCTACCCCCAGGTCGGGCTGGAGCAGGTGATCAAGGCCAATCCCGGGCTCATCCTGGCTGGCGGCCGGGATCCTTCCGTGCTGGATCACTGGCGGCAGTGGCCCATGCTGGACGCCGTCAAACACCAACGGCTCGCCCTCATCAACGCCGATGAACTGCATCGCTTCACCCCCCGCGCCCTCAACGCGGTGGAGCAGATATGCGAGGCGATCGCCGGGACCAGCACGCCAACTCCTTGATGGCGCCTGCGTCACGGCGATGCTCTCTCCCATATCGCGGGTTATGGCATAAAATATGCTTTTAAATCTAATAGACACTCACTTCATAACGGGACCATGACATGTTCAACGGCAAAACGATCCTGATCACCGGGGGAACCGGCTCCTTTGGCAAGAAGTTCATCGAGGCAGTCCTCTCCCTCTACACGCCAAGCCGATTGATCGTCTACTCCCGTGATGAACTCAAGCAGTTCGAGATGCAGCAGCGTTTCAATCACCCCTGCATGCGCTATTTCATCGGTGACGTACGGGATGCCGAGCGCCTGGACATGGCCATGCACGGCGTGGACTTCGTGGTTCATGCCGCCGCCCTCAAGCAGGTGCCTGCCGCCGAATACAACCCCATGGAGTGCATCAAGACCAACATCCATGGTGCGGAAAACGTCATCAAGGCGGCCCTCAACAACGGGGTCGAGAAGGTGATCGCCCTCTCCACCGACAAGGCGGCCAATCCGGTCAACCTGTATGGCGCCACCAAACTCTGTTCCGACAAGCTGTTCGTCGCCGCCAATAATATGGCGGGCAAGCACCCCACCATTTTCTCCGTGGTACGTTATGGCAACGTGGTCGGCTCCCGGGGCTCTGTGGTGCCCTTCTTCGATCGCCTGATCAAGGAAGGGGCCAGCAGCCTCCCCATTACCCATGCCGAGATGACCCGTTTCTGGCTCACCCTGCAACAGGGGGTCGAGTTCGTGCTGACCAACTTTGCCCGCATGAAAGGGGGGGAAGTGTTCGTTCCGAAGATCCCGTCGGTACGCATCACGGATCTCGCCAGCGCCATGGCGCCGGACTTGCCCCAGGAGATCATCGGTATCCGTCCGGGCGAGAAGTTGCACGAGGTGATGTGTCCGGCTGACGACTCCTACCACACCTATGAATTTGACGACTATTACGTCATCGCTCCCAGCATCACCTTCACCAGCCGAAACAATGACTTCGCCGTCAATGCCCTGGGTGACACCGCGGTGCGGGTCGAGCACGGCTTTGAATACAATTCCCTCAATAATCGCCACTTCCTGTCGATAGAGGAATTGAAAGTCATGAATCAGCAGGTGCTCGCCGAATGATCCCCTATGGACGCCAATCCATCACAGATGAAGATATCGAAGCCGTCGTCGCCGTGTTGAAGTCGGACTACCTCACCCAGGGTGAGGCGGTCCCCGCCTTCGAACAGGGATTGGCCGACTACTGCCAGGCTCCCCACGTGATCGCCTGCAGCAACGGCACCACGGCCCTGCACCTTGCCTGCGCCGCGCTGGCGCTCGGCGAACAGGATTGGGTCTGGGTCTCCGCCATCAGTTTCGTCGCCTCAGCCAACTGTGCCCGCTATTGCGGCGCCCAGGTGGATTTCGTCGACGTGGACTCCGCAACCGGCAACCTCTGCGTGACGGCGCTGCGCGAGAAGCTGCAACGGGTTCAGGGCAGCGCTCGTCAGCCGAAGGCCCTGGTCGCCGTGCATCTCGCGGGCCAGCCCTGCGATCTCGCCGAGATAGGCGCCCTGTGCCGAGAATATGGTGTGTCCCTCATCGAAGATGCCTGCCATGCCCTGGGAGCCCGTTATCAGGGAGAGCCCATCGGCAGTTGTGCCCACAGCGACATGACCGTCTTCAGCTTCCATCCGGTCAAGCCCATCACGACCGGGGAAGGGGGCGCCGTCACGACTCGCAGTGCCGAGCTGGCCGCGAGGCTTCGTCTCTATCGCAGCCATGGCATCACCCGGGATCCGGCGCAGTTGACCGTCGACACTCCGGGGGGCTGGTACTACGAGCAGCAGGTACTCGGCTTCAACTATCGCCTGACCGACATCCAGGCGGCGCTGGGAAGCAGCCAGCTCGCCCGCCTGCCGCAGTTCATTGACAGGCGCCGGTTGTTGGCTGCCCGCTACGACGAGCTACTGACCCGACTGCCGGTCGAGCCCTTGCACCAGGGGCATGACAGACTCAGTGGCTACCACCTCTATGTGATCCGGGTGCAAGACCGGGATGAGGTGTTTGCCCGCCTGAGAGACGCCGGTATCGGCGTCAACGTGCACTACATGCCCATTCCGGCCCAACCCTATTACCGTGAGCTCGGCCACGACCCCGCCAACTATCCCGGTGCCCAGGCCTATTATCGACAAGCCATCAGCCTCCCCCTGTTCCCCGGCCTCTCCCTGGCCGAGCAGGATCAGGTCGTTCAGACTCTGGAGTCGGTGCTATGCGCCTAGCACTGGGTACGGTCCAGTTCGGGCTCGATTACGGCATCAGCAACCGCACAGGCGAAGTGCAGGATCAGGAGCTCGACGCCATTCTGGCCCTGGCCCGCAAGCTGGGGATGGATACCCTGGATACGGCCCAGGCCTACGGTAAGGCAGAGGAGAGGCTCGGGCACCACCACAGCGCCGACTTTCAACTGATAGACAAGCTGGCGCCGGGCATCCAGGCCGCAGACGTCGCCATCTCGGTGGAAGGCAGCCTGCAACGCCTGGCGCGCGCCAGGCTGGATGGCTTGCTGCTGCACCGCAGCCAGGATGCCAGCCCCGCCCTGTTCGAGCAGCTGGCAGAGCTGCAGCATCAGGGCAAGGTGGGCAAGGTGGGCGTCTCCGTCTATGCCCCCGAAGAGCTGGCACAGTGGCTGGATCAGGGTTATCCCCTGGAGCTGGTGCAGCTCCCCGCCAACCTGCTCGATCAGCGTTTCCTGCGCTCGGGCTGGCTCGACAGGCTGCAGGCCGCTGGCTGTGAGATCCATGTGCGATCCCTGTTCCTGCAAGGCCTGCTGCTGATGCAGCCGGATCTTCGTCCCGCTTATTTTGAGGCCTTCCGTGAACCGCTGGCGCGGCTGGATGGGTGGCGCCCCCATCTCTCCTCCCTCTACAAAGCGCTCTCCCTGATCCCGGCCCTGCCCCAGGTCAGCCGCTTCGTGGTAGGGGTCTGTCATGCCCACGAGTTGGCAGCCATCGCATCAGCCCATGCCCATCTGTCCCCCTGCCATGACGACGAACTGGCCACCCTCGCTTGCAGCGAACCGGCCCTCATCAACCCTGCCTTGTGGAGAGCATCATGATCCTCGGGATCCTCCAGGCCAGAGCCAACTCCAGCCGACTGCCGGGCAAGGTGCTCAAGCCCCTGCTCGGTGTGCCCATGCTCGCCCGCCAGATAGAGCGGCTCCAACGCTCGACCAGGCTGGATCAACTGGTGGTCGCCACCAGCGACCAGGCCGGGGATGAGGCCATCGCGGCCCTTTGCACCGAGCTGGGCGTCCCCTGTTTTCGCGGCCCGCTGGACGACGTGCTGCAGCGCTTCCATCTGGCCGCCCAACCCTTCAGCCCCAGCCAGATCGTGCGGCTCACCGGGGATTGCCCCCTCGCGGATCCCGCTCTCATCGACGAACTTATCGAGCTGCATCTGACCGGCGGCTACGACTACAGCAGCAACTGCTGGGATCCCAGCTACCCTGATGGGCTGGACGCCGAGATCCTGAGCGCCGCCACCCTCGACCTGCTGGCCGGGTGCGCCCACACCCCAACCCAGCGCGAGCACGTGACTTACTACATCCGCCAGCACGAGGCGCAGTTCAAGATAGGCAAGCTGGTGCGCCAGCCGAGCCTGGCCCATCTGCGCTGGACGGTGGACGAGCCCGCCGACTTCGCCCTGGTCGAGCAAATCTATCAGCGGCTCTACCCGTCAAAACCGGCCTTTGCCACCGACGACATTCTCGCCCTGCTGGCGCGTGAGCCGCAGTTGGCGACCCTGAATACCCAACATCAACGCAATGAGGGGCTGGCAAGCTCGCTGGCCAAGGAGAACCACTCATGACCTCACGGTATCAGCATTCACTGACCCTCTCCGCCCGGGCCGGGCAGAGCATTCCCTTGGGTTCCCAGACCTTCTCCAAGAGCCGCCTCTGCTTCCCCTATGGTGCGGCGCCCCTCTTCATCGAACGTGGCCAGGGCGCCAGGGTCTGGGACGTGGATGGCAACGAGTATCTGGACTTTGCCAGCGGCCTGCTGGCCATCAGCCTGGGTTACTGCGACCCCGAGGTGAATCAGGCGGTGCTGGAACAGCTCAATCTGGGCTCCATTTTCTCACTGCCCCACCGCCTGGAAACCGAGGTGGCGGAGCAGCTGATCGAGCTCATCCCTTGCGCCGAGATGGTCCGCTTTGGCAAGAACGGCACCGATGCCACCTCCGCCTGCATCCGCCTCTCCCGCGCCGTGACCGGACGGGAGCGGGTCGCCGTCTGCGGCTATCACGGCTGGCAGGACTGGTACATCGGCTCCACCACCCGCCATCTGGGAGTGCCCGAATGCGTGCGCGAGCTCACCCATCGCTTCGACTACAACGATCTGGCCTCTCTCAAGGCGCAGCTCGAGGCCCATCCCGGCGAATTTGCCGCCGTGATCCTGGAACCCATGAACGTCGTCTGGCCCGCTCCGGACTTCCTGCCCGGTCTGCGTCAATTGTGCGATGATCACGGCGCCCTGCTCATCTTCGACGAGACCATCACAGGTTTTCGCTTCCATCTGGGCGGCGCCCAGACCCTGTTTGGCGTCACGCCGGATCTGGCCGCCTTCGGCAAGGGCATGGCCAACGGCTTCCCCATCTCCGCCGTGGTGGGCCGCCGTCAGTACATGCGCCGCATGGAGGACATCTTCTTCTCCGGCACCTTCGGCGGCGATGCCATCGCCCTCGCGGCGGCCAACGCCGTCATCAAGAAGATGCGCCGGCTCGATGTGCCAGCACGGCTGGCCGAGCGAGGCCAGCAACTGCAGAGCGGGCTCGATGCCCTGCTCCAGCAGTTGAACGCCCCAAGCTGGTTGCAGAGCGCCGGTCATCCGAGCTGGAGCTTCCTGCTCATCGGCGACTCCCCCAACCACTCCAGCTGGCTGCTCAAGAGCTATTTCATCCAGGAGCTATGCAAGCGGGGCATCCTCAGCCTCGGCAGTCACAACCTGAACCTTGCCCACGGCGAAGAGGATGTCCAGACCCTCTTGGCCGTCTACGCCGAGGTCCTACCGGCGCTTATCCGCCTGGACGCGGACAAGGCCGTCCATCAGGCTCTGGACGGCGAACCCATCCAGCCGGTATTCAAGGTGCGCTGAGTGCTGCCACTGTGGATTTTCAGTGAAGGGGACAAGGCCCGGGGTCTCGGTCACCTCAGCCGCTGCGGCGCCTATGCGCAGGCCTGGCGACAACAGGGGGGCCAGGTCCACTGGGTGATAGAGGGCGATGAACTTGCGCAAGCCATGCTCAGGGGGGAATCCGTCAGCTGGGGCAACTGGCAGCAGCAGCGTATCTCCCCGCAGCGGGCGGTCGCCATTGTCGACTCCTATTCGGCCACTCTGGAGACCCTGCAGAGCATATCGGCAGGCTTTGCACGGGTACTGTACCTCGATGACACCGAACGGCTGGACTACCCCCAGGGGCTGGTGATCCACGCCTGCCCCGGCGCCCCGGGCACCCCATCCGGCTCCGCCACCTGGCGGTGGGGACCGGGCTGGCAGCCCCTGCGCCCCCCGTTCTGGTCCGTGCCTCCTCGCACTCAAGTCTCCGAGCGCATCGAGCGCATCCTGATCATCATGGGGGGAACCGACATCCGCGACCTGACGCCGAGTCTGGTGACCTTACTGCACCAGCACGCCCCGGATGCCGAGTTGCACGTCGTCAACCGGGAACCGGATCCCCGCCTGTGGGGATGCCGGCAGTATCACAACCTCGACGCAACCCAGATGGCGGATCTCATGTGTCACTGCGATCTGGCCATCAGCGCAGCCGGGCAAGCGGCCTATGAGCTCGCCCGCTGTGGCTTGCCCGGCATGCTGATCGGCGTCGCCGACAACCAGGCCCGCCAGCTGGCGGGCTGGTGCGGTCCAGACACCTTTATCTCCGGGGGCTGGTGGCACGATGCCGCCCTGCTATCCCGGCTGGAACAAGGGCTGGCGACGCTGGCGACAGCGGAGGAGCGCGCCAGACGGGCACAAGGGTTGCAGCGACTCATGGCAGGAAACGGTACCCTGGAGGCCCTCTCATGGCTCAACCAGGCCTAGATCTGCAGCACGCCGTCGATCTCGCCGGGGTGAGCCTGCTCCCCTTCGCCATGCTGGACGAACAGCAGGTCGTGGCGGTCTGGCAGATGCGAACCCACCCCGAGATCGCACGCTGGATGAATACGGGAGGCGACATCAGTCTGGAGACGCATCGCGCCTTCATGGCACGCCAGCACCAGGACACCCGCAACCTGAACTACCTCTGCCTCGACCCCCGGGGGATCCTGGGGGTGATCGCCCTGCACCGGCTGGACTGGCAGAATCGTCTGGCCTGGCTCGGGATCTATCGCAATCCCTCGCGCCCCGACAAGGGGCTGGGGGCTCGCCTGCTGGCCACCGTCAACCGCCTCGCCTTCGAGGTCGCCCGGTTGCATACGCTCAAGCTGGAGGTCGCGGCCGACAATGAAAGAGCCATTCAGGCCTATCTGCGTGCCGGCTTTCGCCATGAAGGGGTCTGGCGGGAGGCGGTCTATCGCCCCCATACAACAAACTATGTCGATCTCGTGCTCATGGGGATCACCGAACAGGAGTGGAGACATCCATGACCCAAGCCATTCATCCGAATCGATGCTTCATCATCGCCGAACTGTCGGCCAATCATGGCCACTCCCTGGAGACGGCCCTCGCGACGGTACGCGCAGCCAAGGCGTGCGGCGCCGATGCCATCAAGATCCAGACCTATACGGCCGACACCATCACCCTCGACTGCGACAATGAACATTTCCAGATCAATCAGGGCACCATCTGGGATGGCACCACGCTCTACAAGCTCTACCAGGAGGCCTATACCCCCTGGGAGTGGCATGCCGCCATCCAGGCGGAAGCGCACAAGGAAGGCCTCATCTTCTTCTCCACCCCCTTCGACCCCAGTGCCGTCGATTTTCTGGAGACACTCGACGTCCCTCTCTACAAGATCGCCTCCTTCGAGATCACCGACATCCCCCTGATCGAGTACACCGCCAGCAAGGGCAAGCCGATGATCATCTCGACCGGCATCGCGACCCTGGCCGACATCGATGCCGCCGTGCAAGCCTGCCGCCGCGTAGGCAATCACGACATCACATTGCTCAAGTGCACCTCCTCCTACCCAGCCCCGGTGGAGGAGGCCAACCTGCTCACCATGCCGAATATGAAGCAGACTTTCGGGGTCGAGGTGGGGTTGTCGGACCATACCCTGGGGGAAGCGGTGGCCATGGCCGCCACCGCCCTGGGGGCTAGCGTGATAGAGAAGCACTTCATTCTGGACCGAGCCGTGGGTGGACCGGATGCCTCCTTCTCCATGACGCCGGACGAGTTCGCCCACATGGTCGAAGGGATCCGGCAAGTCGAGGCGGCCCTGGGGGAGGTCAGCTATCACCTCAACGACAAGACGATGCGCAACCGGCGCTTCGCTCGCTCCCTCTTCGTCTGTGAGGACATGAAGGCGGGGGATGCCTTCACGTCCCGCAATGTCCGTTCCGTCCGGCCGGCCGATGGTTTGCCCCCGGTTCACCTTCCCTCCCTGCTGGGTCGCCGTGCCAGCCAGGATATTCAGGCCGGTACGCCCCTGGCCTGGTCATTGGTTTCCTAAACGGTCGAGGAGCTCAGCATGGATCAGAAGAACGTCTTCATGTCCCGGGAAGGGAACGAGTGGTACGAACGCAACAAGAGCGCCATCCTAGGCAAGACCCTGGAGCGCGATCCCATCTTCAAGGCACTGGCGTATCTGGGCAGCAAACCCGCCAGGATCCTGGAGATAGGTTGCGCCAACGGCTGGCGGCTGGCGCAGCTGGCCGAGCATTACGGCGCACGCTGCTATGGGGTGGATCCCTCGGCCAGTGCCATCCAGGATGGGCTCTCCCGGTACCCTGGATTGCACCTCACGGTCGGGACGGCCGACAACCTGCCCGAGATGGAACCCGTCGACCTCATCATCTTCGGCTTCTGCCTCTATCTGTGCGATCCCCAGGATCTGTTCAAGATTGCCGCAGGCAGCGATGCGCTGCTGGCCGACCAGGGACTCATGACCATACTGGATTTCAATCCGCCGGCCGGACACTATCGCAACGACTATCAGCATCACGCCAGTCTCTTCAGCTACAAGATGAACTACGGCGATCTGTTTGCCTGGCATCCGGGTTACCACCGTCTGTTCGAGCATGTGCAGCATCACGACGGCAGCACCGAACTCGAGCCGGATGCGCTGATCTCGGTGCAGATCCTGCGCAAAGATGCGAGGCTGCTCGCGGCGCAGAACCCCTATCCCGCAAGATAAAAAATACCGACCCAAGGGTCGGTATTTTCGTCTCTCCCCAAGTGCAGGGGCACAGGCTCAGCTGTTCACGGTTTTCTTTCTGAACAGCGCCATCACTTCGTTATCCACCATGTCGACGCTGTCGAGCGCCCTGGGATACATCTCCCTCGCCTTGGCCAAAAACTCTAGCCAGATCTCAATGGCGGGCTTCATCAGGGCAAGAGCCTCCCCTTCCTTTTCGGTTGAATAAAGAATGGAACTTAACAGGGTAAATATATAATTCATCGAGCCTATCATAAACTGAGCTATATGCATTTGCTTAGTTTTGGCTATCTGACTAAGATAACCAAAATGTTGCAGCATCAGCTGATTAATCTCATTCCTAGATGAAAAATTTAGCTGCCACTCATCAACCATTTTATCGATAAAATTATTGAAAAATTCAACATCTAGCAAAGGATAAAAGTCTTGCTTTGATAACGCTAGTGGAGCACAGAGTCTATTGCTGATGTCATCGAGGATGGCTGCCTTATCGATGGGTTGGAATAAACCCACCTCGCTGCTTGGAAAAGGTCTTGCTCCCTTAATTTTGGCTCCATCACTACAATTAAAGCATTGTACTTCTCTATTAGTAGACAATACATACTCGATGATGTGTCGGGATGTATCAAACATGGCATTGCTTATAATAACGCCAGAGAAATTTGCCTCACGTTGCCACTGATCATCGCCATACATTATCTTGCCTAAGATTTCGGCACTCTGCTCATTATTATAATATGAACTTAACTTTGAGTGATGATTACCTTTCTCTTTATAACCATTATCCAAACCAAACAAGTAAACACTCTTAAAACCAAGATAAATTGGTGTAGCGACACCTATATTACCCACCAATGGATTAACTACTCCCAGAGCAGTAAATAATCTCGACTCCGGAAAATGGTGATGACACAACATGACTCCTGGTTCACCACTTTTGAACAACAGTGCTGAACGTTTAAATAAAGTTGAACAATTCGGATGAATCACATCTGTGCTCAAGAAAAAAATATCTTGCAGATATTCAGGGTCATTCAGGTTAACCAAGAAATCATAGACGATTTTGGTGCGTTCAGTTTCAACATGAATATCCGGCTTTATTCCAACTTTATGCAAAGCTGATATTGCACTGCCACAGGATATTAAGATGGCCCGGTCTTTATTAGCCGCAATGACATCGATGGAATCATCCAGAGAGGGACCATTGGCAATTATAAATACAGGCACTCGTTGATACTCATACGCAACCTTGTGAGCATGCTTTAAAAAAGGCACGCCACGTTCAATATTCTCCACGGTATGGGAAAGTGCGATAAGGTTGTCATCGAAGAATCCCCATCCCATAATCAGTCGATAATACTCCTGTTGGAGGATATTCATCAGGCTTTTTATTTTATCATTCTGATATCCCCACATGACAAAGGCATTGGCAATCAGAAAGGAGCCTCGGCTTTGTACTGCCGCAGAAAAATCATTCAAGATTGTCTGCTCATCCTGCCCTAGCAGGATATGTATTCCCAAATTTTCCTGATGCAAATAGCTCAGCAGCGGTGCCCAGTCAAAACAGAATAGTGATGCATAGAAAAGATCCAGATCCGGCTCAAACAGAAACAGGGTACCAATCTTGCAACGTTCATAGATATAGCCAAGGTGATAACCCAGGCCCACACCAAGGATCAAAGCGCTCGGTACTTCATTCGGCACCTGACTTAAGACACCAGCCTCCTGAGAAATATCTCCCAGATAGGTATTGAGCTTATTTAGATACTCCACATGTATAAAGCCGAGCGGATTGGTCTCCTGGCTAAATGAACATCTGGATAGCCCTCCCTTTTTTATGGATTCCATTACTAGCGTTTCACAGATGAGATAGGGTTCGGCGCCATAGACTGCGACATCATCATCGAGCCAAGCCAGATTAGGCTGACCATTCTCGTTGCAGAAAAACCGAAATGGACGGGCGGGTTGATAGTGCTCATACATATCGGCGATATGGGGAATGTACTGGCGAAACGCCGCCATATTCTGTTCAAATCGCAGCGGCAAAGCCACCGCCATGGCCGCTTCCTGCTCCGCCTGCTGCCGAAGCCGCAGCGCTTCCTGCTCCGCTTTTATCAGGGCCGCATCAATATTGCCTGGCATCAGAACTCCTTGCTGTTCACGCGATAGGCCTGCCCGGCCTTGTTGGCTCTACCGACCAGAGTCAAGCGTTCGAAAATGGCGTGATGGTGGCTGGCGGCCAGGGCCTGCATTCTCTCTTCCTGAATGGACAATCTGCCAGCCAGCGCCACCGCGGCCGACCGTTGCGACGGCTCCCGGCCAACCAGTTGCATCAGGCTCTCTATCAATGCCAGCCGCTCATCCATACACTGCAACGCCTCGTCATATTGCTGCTGTTGCAACAGCCCCTCCACCAGACGGGCATTCTCATTCAGTGCCTCTTCGAGGGCGGCGAGGGTGGCGCTCACAGCTCGCCCAACTGTTGTCTCATCTGGAATCCTTGCTGCTTTTCTGACTCCGGCAGTTGATCCCAACCGGACTTGATGGTCAGCATCAGTGTCATGACTTCTTCAAGGGGCGCGACATCACGGGTCAGGCTGGCGTCCCAGACACGTTCGTCCATATAGGCGTAGAGCCCATACAGGTCTTCAGCCATGGCGCCCTGGCTCATGTCCAGCGCATCCTGCAGACCGTGCAGCAACCCCTGGGCCTTGGAGACGGCGATGGATTTGGCCTCCATGTCGTTGCGCTCTATGGCTCCCTTGGCTTGCGCCAGACGCTCCAGGCAGCCCTGCATCATCAGCTGGATGACGCGATGAGGATCCGCCGTGGCCAGATCGGCGGCAAGGTTGCCCGCCGTATATGCTTTGATATTGCGTTTGTACATGTTTGAATTCTCTCGATCTATCAAGAGTTTTGATAATTCGTCTGCAAGGTCGCCAGTGCCGAGGCTGAGCTGTTCATCTTGACCAGCAGGGCATCCAGGCTGCCGTATTGAGCACGCAATGCCGCTTCATATTTCGCCAGTTGAGCATTGGCCGTCGCCGTCTTCTGGGTCAGCGCACGCAAATCCGAGTTCAGGACATCTTCCCGCTGTGCCAGCATGCCGCCACTCTTGGTGTACTCTTTCAGGCCGGTATTCAAGGTGGCCGCCAGCCCCTTTTCCTCGCCAAAGAGCGCCACCACCTGATCGAAGTTCTTGTCGACCGCCTCACCGAACTTGGTCTTGTCCAGCGACAACTTGCCCTTGTTGTCCATCTTGATGCCGACTTCGAAGATGGTGGAATAGGTGCTGCTGTTCTGGGAAGGGCTGACCAGCAGATTGCTCATGAACGCGCTGATGGCACGGGTAGTGGAATCCCCCGCCAGGGCACCGCCATCGTCCTGCTTGACGCCGCCCACGAAGCTGTTGCGCTTGCCCAGACCATTCATCTTGTCCTGCAGGGTGTTGTAGCCATCCACGAACTGCTGGACAAGATCCTGAATGGATGTCTTGTCGGTGGTGATGTCCACCCTGTTGGCCTTGAGATCTCCGACACTGTCCTTGTCCGACACCCGCAACACGGTCACCTTGAGATCCTGAATGGAGTCGTCAAAGGTGTTGGTGTCGCTCTTGAGGACATTGCCATCCACGTTGATCTCGGCACTGCTGGCCGCCCGGGTCTGGCTCATGACACCGCCGCCGGCCTCGAAAATGGCGAGTTCGGCGGTATTCCCGGTGATGGTCAGATCCTTGCCATCTCCCGAGATGCCGGAGTCGATCACCAGCTTGGCCTTGCCATCCGCCGTGTTGACGATGTTGGCACTGAGGCCGAAGTTGTCACCATTGCTGTTGATGCTCTTGCGAATGTCTTGCAGGGTATCGCCCGCTTTCACATCCACCTTGAAGGTCTTGTCGCCGGCCTGGAAAGTCAGTTGTCCATCCTGAGTGACCAGTGAGGTAGTGGAACTATCGAAAATCCCTTCCTGACGACTCGTTTCCGCCAACTTATTGACGATGATGTTGTATTGCCCATTGGAGGCACCCGACTTGCTCTCCACCTTCAGCACAGGGTCATCCTTGCTCTGGGTGATGTTGATGGCGCGCTTGTTGAATGCGCCAGGTGCACTCAGTTTGTCGAGAATGTCGGTAAAGGCAGAGATGGAGGACTTCAGCTGACCGATGCCAGACAAGGTGATCTGGGTGCTGTTCTGCTTGGTAATGATCGGCTGTTGCAGCTGGGCTTTTTTCGCTGACACACTCGCCGAAATCACGCTCTCAAGATCGAGCCCAGACCCCGCCCCCGCAGAGGTAATTGCCATCACATCCTCCTGTCTATCGACTTAAAAAAAGGGTTACACCTGACCATCGAACAGCAGCCCTGAGAGGCTGGATACCGTGTTTCCCGATTGTTCCATGGACTGCAACCTCTTGCTAATCAAGAGCATCTCTTCGCTCGGGATCTGGCGGATCACCTGTTTGGTCTCCGCGTCTATCACCTTGATCACAGGCTGATCGAATTCTGGGATCAGGCTGAAATTGATCGTCCACCCTTTCATTTTGCTCAGGTTGTCCAATCTTTCTTGCAATTCTTGGGCCTGTTTTTCTATATCAGCCCTGTCGATACGCGGCTCTGCTGCCCTGATGTGTGTCAGCGGCGCCTGCGATACCTGGGCTGTCGACTCGACGCCTTTCTGCTCGACCACATCATGTCCACCCGAAACGGAGGGAGAAACAGGCATGGCGGCCTGGGGGCCGCCATGTTGAGTGAGCGTCGAAGTAACAGAGGGCATAGCTATCGATTCATTGGCCATCTGCTGCTCCTCATATCAATGATATTGACGGTGTGGCCAGCTTAGCCCAGTAGTTGCAGAGCGGACTGCGGGCGCTGGTTGGCCTGCGCCAGGATACTGGACGCCGCCTGCTGCAGGATGTTCTGCTTGGTCATGTTTGCAGTCTCGGTCGCGAAGTCCGCATCACGGATACGGGAGCGGGCGGCACTGACGTTCTCGGAGATGTTCGCCTGGTTGCGGATGGTGGAATCCAGACGGTTTTGCACCGCACCCAGTTCGGCACGCTTCCCATCCACCACTTTCAGCATGGAATCAGTAGCAAGCAATACATCTTGAGCTTTGGCCTGGGTGCTGATACTGATACCACCAGCAGTACTACCGCTAGTGAAAATAGTATTGACAGCAATGGCAGCAGTACCAGCCGCAGTCGCCGCCGCCGCAATACCAGAAATACTGAAACCATCGGTCTGATTCAGGTTAAAACTAATGGTCTGGTTGGCGTCGGCCCCCACCTGGAAAGAGCCAGAATAAGTGCCATCGAGCAGCTTGGTGCCGGCGAAGGTGGTGTCCTTGGAGATACGGTTAATCTCAGAACCCAGTTGATCCATCTCTTTTTGCAGCGCATCGCGATCAGAGTCAGAGTTGGAGCCGTTGGCAGATTGCTGCGCCAAAGTACGCATCCGCTGCAGCATGGAGGTCATCTCATCCATGGCCCCTTCTGCGGTCTGTGCCAGGGAGATGCCGTCGTTGGCGTTGCGGTTGCCCTGGTCCAGGCCGTTGATCTGGGAAGTCAGACGGTTGGAGATCTGCAGCCCCGCAGCATCGTCCTTGGCGCTGTTGATACGCAAGCCGGACGCCAGGCGGGTATAAGAGGTATCCATTGATTTGCTAGTATTCATCAAGTTGCGCTGAGCGTTCAATGATGAAGTGTTGGTATTGATATACATAGCCATAAAGAATTTCTCCTGATGAACAAGAAACTGCGGGCTCTGCTTGCGTCAGTGCAGCCAGTATCCCACCGTTCAGACGGACAGATTGAACGATCTGTGCCATCTGGCGGGCCCTCTGTTTGAACGGACATAGGACCCGCAGTTGCGCAAATGTTGGATTTCCGAACACCCCTCAATTTGCTTCACACTCTGTAACGGCAGCCCCATGGGAAGCTTTAGGAAATTTATTGCCGCCTTCACCAACAAAGAGGCAAGCACTGTCCGCCCAGGTGGGAGCGACAAGAGGAGGCGGCATCGTGGAGTCCTCCATCTCATTAGCGGTGCTATCGTGCGTATTCCCCTAGGATGCAGAATGCATTGGCACAGCTTATGCTTATTGTTATGCGCCGCCGATTTTTCGGCGCACATAAAAAAGGCCGACAATGTCGGCCAAAGAAGAGCTTACGCTCAGGAGAACAACCTCGAGGATGACAGAGTGAACGATCTGCGCAACACTCGAGGGGTAATACCAATAAAAGAACTTCTCTTTCGATAGGACAAGGCGTAAATCCGAACACCCCATTGTTCCATCTTGTTTACCAGGGCGGCCTGAACACCCGCCCTTTTCTTTTTCTCGGCTTCAGGGCCCTTAGTTCTGCAGTAGGGAGAGTGCAGACTGCGGGCGCTGGTTGGCCTGCGCCAGGATGCTGGACGCCGCCTGCTGCAGGATATTCTGCTTGGTCATGTTCGCAGTCTCGGTCGCGAAGTCCGCATCACGGATACGGGAGCGGGCGGCACTGACGTTCTCGGAGATGTTCGCCTGGTTGCGGATGGTGGAATCCAGACGGTTTTGCACCGCACCCAGTTCGGCACGCTTCCCATCCACCACTTTCAGCATGGAATCAGTAGCAAGCAATACATCTTGAGCTTTGGCCTGGGTGCTGATACTGATACCACCAGCAGTACTACCGCTAGTGAAAATAGTATTGACAGCAATAGCAGCAGTACCAGCCGCAGTCGCCGCCGCCGCAATACCAGAAATACTGAAACCATCGGTCTGATTCAGGTTAAAACTAATGGTCTGGTTGGCGTCGGCCCCCACCTGGAAGGAGCCGGTAAAAGTGCCATCGAGCAGCTTGGTACCTGCGAAGGTAGTGGCGGTAGAGATACGATTGATCTCGGCACCCAGTTGATCCATCTCTTTTTGCAGCGCATCGCGATCAGAATCGGAGTTGGATCCGTTTGCGGATTGTTGCGCCAGGGTACGCATGCGCTGCAGCATGCCGGTCACTTCGTCCATGGCCCCTTCTGCGGTCTGTGCCAGGGAGATGCCGTCGTTGGCGTTGCGGTTGCCCTGGTCCAGACCGTTGATCTGGGAGGTCAGACGGTTGGAGATCTGCAGACCCGCCGCATCGTCCTTGGCGCTGTTGATGCGCAGGCCGGAGGCCAGACGGGTGTAAGAGGTGTCCAGGGATTTGGTGCTGTTCATCATGTTACGCTGGGCGTTGAGCGATGAAACGTTGGTATTGATATACAGACTCATAATTTTTCTCCTAAGCTATTAAAATTTAACTTTAATTCACTCAGGCTTTATTTTGTTTTGTGCCTGATATGTTTAGTTAACGGCGTCTTTTAGTGATACTTTAATTTCTTTTTTCTGCCTTTATGGCAGTAATTGCCGCCTAACCTATATATCGACCTCTATTCCCCACTCTTGAGAAAAAAATCGGAGTTTTTTGCCATGGCGCGCTGCACACCCACGAGCAGAGGCCCGGGCCCCGCACCAGACATGGCGTTGTGGTCACTCTCCACCCGTTTCCCAGAAACCGGCGCTGGCTCCCACTTTTGCACTCCCGCATTGCTCATCCCCACGGCTTGCCCCTAAAATCGCCGCCCCATCATCTATTGGACGTGAGTTGTTCTCCATGCAGACTCTGGTTGAGCAGATCGTTTACATCAGCGACATGTTTGGTACTGCGGTATTCGCGTTTTCGGGCGTACTGGTGGCCGGCCGTCTCAGGATGGACGGTTTCGGTGTCATGGTGCTGGCGGCGGTCACCGCCATCGGGGGCGGCACCATCCGCGACATGATCCTGGGGGCAACCCCCGTCTTCTGGGTGCGCGACCCCCTCTATATCTGGGTGGTCATTGCCACGGCACTCATCGGCATGTGGATGGTCAAACTGCCCCGTCGCATGCCCTGGTACGTGCTGCCGGTGGCGGACGCCTTCGGGTTGGCGCTCTTTACCGTGATCGGGGCACAAAAAGCCCTCAACTTTGGTACATCTGGGCTTATCGCCGTATTGATGGGCACCATGACAGGGGTCGCTGGGGGCATGATAAGGGACGTGCTGGCCCGGGAAGTGCCCATGGTGCTGCAAAAGGAGATCTACGCCACCGCCTGCATCCTGGGGGGCATCCTCTATACCCTGTCGCTGGAAGTCGGAGTGGACAGGGTGAGCGCCATGCTCATCAGCATGCTGGGGGTATTCGGCCTGCGGGTGGCGGCCATCTACTGGCATCTCTCCCTGCCCACCTTCTCGCTGCAGCGCAACTGAGGAACGCCAGAGTGGGCGAGATCCCATCCCGGCAGGGACAAGATTGAACCAAGTCGGCTTTTCTGTTGTCATACAGGGGTCGTTTCAATCCGGACTCTCTCAATGCATTCTCTCATGCAAAAACTTGGGCTCATTACCACGCTTGTTCTGATGATGGTGGCAGCGGCTCATGCGGGGGCACAGGCCCTGTTCGGGCGTCTGGCATCCACCCCGGTACAGCAGTTCAACCAGCAGATCCGTCAGGCGAGCAGCAGTCAGCAAGGCTGGGTCAACGACTATCGCGAAGTGGCTCGCCGCTTCGTCGGCCATAAAGATGTACCCACCCGTATCCATGCTCAACAGCTGGACAACGATCTGGTGCTTTCGGTGGCTCTCGATGGCCAGAGGAACGACATGCTCTATATCCTGACCCTGTTTCGCAGCAACAACCTGTGGCAGATGCGTCAGGCGGAGATGGGCTGGCGCTGCCAGGGCCAGGAGACCTTTACCCCGGTTCCCTGTCCTTGACCCTCTGCATCCATGGAAGTGAAATAAAAAATCCGGCGCCTTGGCCGGATTTTTTATGGGCGAGGGTCAACCGCTCAGGGGCGATAGACCTTGACGTTGGCAAAGCCCTTCTCCTTGAGGTAAAGCGCCTGCAACTTGCTCATCACGCCGCGATCGCAGTAGAGCAGGTAGGTCTTCTCTTGCGGCAGATCGCCAAAGGCTGTGGCCAGCTTGAAGAAGGGGATGTGCAGCACCTCGCGCCCTTCCACCACCAGCGGCTTCTCGTCGTGCTCCTCCACGGAGCGGATATCCAGGATCACCTCGTTGTCACCGGTCGCGGCCGTGGTCTCCACCTCCTGCACCTCGGCGGCGGTCTCCTCACCGATACGGCGGATATCGAGGTAACGGGCCTCGGCTACCACCTTGTCCAGAATGGCGAAGTCGAAGTTGGCCTCTTCCGCCTCGATGCGGGAGAGCTCGGCCTTCACGGTCGGTTTCTTGGAGATGACGCCGCAATACTCCGGCATGGTCTCGGCGAACTCCAGGGTGCCGATGCGACGGGCTTCGCTGATGATGTCCGGCTTGTCCCAGGTGATGAGGGGGCGCAGGATCACCTTGTCGGTCACCCGATCGATCACGTTCAGGTTGGTGAGGGTCTGGCTGGAGACCTGACCCACGCACTCGCCGGTCACCAGGGCCGGGATCTGGAACTCGTCGGCCACCTTGGCAGCGGCGCGCATCATCATCCGCTTGAGCACCACCCCCATCTGGCCGTTGTCGATCTTCTCGAGGATCTCGGCCACCACAGGCTCGAAGTCCACCGCGGTGAAGCGTACCCGGTGGGAGGAGCCAAAGCGGTTCCACAGGTGATAGGCCACCTGCTTGACGCCGATCTCGTGAGCGGCACCACCCAGATTGAAGAAGCAGTAGTGCACGCGGCAGCCGCGCTTGATGAATTGGAAGGAGGCCACACCGGAGTCAAACCCGCCGGAGAGCAGGCTCAGCACATCCTCCTGGGTGGCGATGGGCATGCCGCTCAGCCCCTGGTGGATGGCACTGACGATAAAGAGCTCTTCGCCATCGATCTCGAGGTTGATCTTCACGTCCGGGTTCTTGAGGCGCACGCCGTTGCTCACGCAGTGCTGGTTCAGGCCACCACCCACGTAGCGCTCCACTTCGAGGGAGGAGAACTCGTGCTTGCCGTGGCGCTTGGCGCGCACGCAGAAGGTCTTGCCTTCTAGCTGGTCACCCCAGACGGCTTTCACCTGCTCGAAGATGTCGTGCAGGTCGGTAAACTTGCTGGCCTGCACCTCGAGGAAGGCCTGGATGCCGGGGATGCAGGCGAGCGCTTCGATGGCCTGCTCGCGGAACTGGTCGTTACGGGAGCTCACGATCAGCTTGTCCCAGTCCATCCGCACCCGGGCATCGTCGTCGAAGCGGCGCAGGACATTGCGGATGTTGCCCTGCAGTATCTTGATGAAGCGCTGGCGAACCGACTTGCTCTTGATGGTGATTTCCGGGAACAGCTTGATAATGAACTTCATGGTATTGACTCGGGTGGCCTCGATTTAAGGGCGCGAATTATATCAGAACTTTGTGGCCAGCGCCTACTGGATGAGCGGCCGCTCACATTCCCCCACGCAATGTTTGCCGCACCCGGGCCATCTTGCGTATATTCCCCAGCCTGCGCCCCGGCAACACGGCACCCATGAAAACCCATATCTACTACCCCGGCATGGAAGTGCGGGATGAACTCTGGCTCAAGTTTGCCCTGCTCTATCTGGAGCGGCTTGCCTTCGTCTTCACCGTCAGTGAAAAGAGCGGCCTCACCGCCCTGCTGGAGACCCTGCGCCGGCAGACCGATCTGCTGGACGAACCGCCAGCACCCGCCTTCTTCGCCGCCATCACGCCCCAGATCGAGAACCAGATTGCCGGCCTGGTTGCCCCTGACTTCGTCCGCCACAAGGTGTTTGGCAACAAGGAGTTGATCGGTCGCTGGCGCACGCCGGCCAACCACGACTGCTTCTGTCCGGCCCAGGCGGGGCTGGAGCGGCTGCACGGCTTTTGTCTGGCTCACGGTTTTGCCAGCCGGGAGGAGGGCGGGTTCAGGATGGCGCGCCGCTTTGCCAACCTGCTCTCCATGCGGCTCGCCCGCGAGTGGGCACTCGCCAATGAGGGAGCCCTCATCACGGATCACGACTATCTGGACCGGCTGCTCCACCTGCTCGAATCCCGCTATCACAACCGTGGCGGCCAGGATTGCTTCCACCTCGAGATCCCGCTGCGAGTGCCCGCCAATCTAAGCGAGATCCCCCTTGAAGAGCTTATTGCCCTGCGCGGGCGCAGCGGTTTTCGCCAACAGCTGGCCGAGTTCCATCAGGCCCTCGACGCCCTGCTCGCCATGCTGGGCAGCGGCTACGCCGAGCCCGCCGTGCTGACCCGTTTCGAGCAGGCACAGCAGGGGCTCAACCCGCTGCTGGGGCCCGAGACGGTCAGCCTGCCGCTCACCACCCTGATCAGCACCAGCCTGCCCGCCATGGCGATGATCCACCGCCTCAAGGCGAGCCACCCGGACAGCCCCCTGGTGTTTCACCCCATCAAGAAGAGCCACTTCCACCAGCGCAAGAGTCAGCACTTCTTCACCCGACTGGGCCAGGTCAAGCCCTGAGCCGGTCGGCGCCCAGCCGAAGGTGGATAACCCCTGGCATCGGAGCCATCCCCGATGCCGTCAATATTCTGACGCCTGCCATGGAGCCCCCTCAGGAGGGGTTTTCCAAGCGAAACTCGATGCGATCACTGTTGCCCGCCTCGTCCACCACCACCAGCTGATAACGACCCGCCACGCTCAGCACCTGATCCCCATCCCAGCGCAGCCGCTGGCCGTTGAGAAACCAGGCTGGCTTGCCGACACCGCCAAGCACCTTGGGCTGCAACCGATAGCGCTGACTGCGGATAAGATTCCCCTCCCCCAGTGCCAGGATGCGAATGGGGGCCTGCAGCTCGGCGCTTCGTCCCTCCCCTGCACAACCGCTTGCCAGCAGCGACTGGCGCCGCTCGCCTGGCACCCGCCAGGGCTCCAGCGAGAGCGGCCAGAGCGCCCGAACGCCGGATTGCGCCGCATCCTGGCAACGGGCCAGGGTCGGCTTGCCCTCGGTGGTCAATGCCACCTGCCGCAACGGCGAAGGCCAGTCCATGGGATCAGGCAAAGTGGGGGGATCGCGCCCTTCCAGCAACCAGGCGCTCTGGCGCTGCAGACACGCCTCTGGCAGGGTCGTGCTCACCCTGCGCCCCAGCGGCCAGCAGATCTCGGCCTCGCTCACCGTATTGGGTTGTACCGGCAAGGGGCTGTTGTCGGCCAGTCGCGAGTAGACCGAGAGCAGCAGCGGCACTGCCGCGCTCTGGCCGTAAAATCCGGGCATGGGGGTGCCGTCGGGGCGCCCCAGCCAGACGCCGATGGTCCAGCGACCGGAGACCCCCATCGCCCAGCTATCGCGATAGCCATAGCTGGTGCCGGTCTTCCAGGCCAGTCGATTGACCCGGCCAGTCGCCTCGCTGGCAAAAGGCTGATCCGCCCGTCCCTGCGCACTCAAGATCTGCCAGATGATCCAAGCCGCCCCCGGGCTCAGCAAGGGGCGCGACACCGCCTGCTGCCCCGCCAGCCAGACCGGCATCGCCACCTGCCCATCCCGGGTCAGCGCACTGTAGAGCGCCACCAGTTGCTCGAGCCGAATGCCCGCCGCCCCGAGCGCAATGGCCGGATTGGGCTTGTCGGATAGCGCTAGCCGCACCCCGGCGTTGTCGAGGCGGCTGACCAGTTTGTCGGCCCCAAGCGCCTCCAGCACCTGCACCGCCGGTACGTTGAGGGATTGCTGCAGCGCCTGAGCGAGGGTCACCGGCCCCTGAAAGGCACCGGAAAAGTTGGCGGGGCGATAGTCAGATCCCAGCCTTGGCGCATCGGAGAGCAGAGAGGCCGAGTGCACCAGCCCCTCGTCCATCGCCAGACCGTAGATGAAGGGCTTGAGGGTGGAGCCGGGAGAGCGGATCGCCTGCACCATGTCGAGGTAACCGTGGCGGCGCAAATTGCCATACTCGGCGCTGCCCACATAGGCGCGCACCGCCATTGTGCTGTTGTCCACCAGCAGCAAGGCGGCTGAGGTCTGCTCGGGGAAGCGGCGGATATAGCTCGTCACCCGCCCCTCCAACCAACGCTGCAGATCGCCGTCGATGGTGGTGTGCACCAGCGCCCCAGCCTGATTGTCGGCGGCGAGGCGGGCAAACAGCGGCGCCTCCATCGGCGTGAAGTGACCGCGGGCCAGCACCGGCTCGATGCGCCCCTCCAGCCACACCTGCTCCGGCCAGACGCCTTGCGCTACCAGTCGCTGCATCACCTTGTCACGGGCGGCGCGGGCTCGCTCGGGATGCCTGTCCGGCCGGTTGCGGCTGGGGGCCTGCGGCAGCACCGCCAAGAGCGCCGCCTCGGCATAGGTCAGCTTGACTGCACTCTTGCCGAGATAGGCAAAACTGGCCGCCTGCACCCCCTCAAGGTTGCCGCCAAACGGCGCCCGGTTCAGATAGACAGTGAGCAGGGTGCGCTTGTCGTAGTGCCACTCCAGCTGCAGCGCGCGCGCCATCTGACGCAGCTTGCCGGGCACGCTCCTGTGGTAGGGTTCGATAAGACGCGCCACCTGCATGGTGAGGGTCGAGCCCCCCGACACGGCCCGCCCATAGCGCAGCCACTGCCAGACCCCGCGCACCATGGCCACCGGATTGACCCCGGGATGACGCCAAAAGTAGCGATCCTCGTAGCCCAGCAGCGCCTCGATATAGCGGGGGGAGACCTGCTCCAGGGTCACGGGGTAGCGCCACACGCCGCTGGTATCGGCAAAGGCGCGCAGCGGCCTCCCCTTCATGTCGAGCACCACCCGCGCATAGGCCGGGTCGAGCGGTGGTGGCGGGAAGAGTCGATCCAGCGCCAGCAATGACAGAAGCAAGGCCACAACCCCCAGCATCGAGACACGCAACCAGCGTGGCAGATGGCCAAGCCAGCGCCAGCCAGCGCGGCCACTGCGAACCAAGCTCAGCCAGCCACGCTGCCAGAAAGTGAGCGGGCGAACCCGCTCAAGGGAGGGAACGTTACTCGGAGGGCGTCTGCGACTCATCAAGCGCCAGCTACTCAGAAATCGTTACCTCATGGATATCCTCACCCACTGCCCGCAGCTCGGGCCGGTACATATCCTCCACCTGGGTCGGTGGCACCTGATAGCGACCCGGCGTCACCGCCCGCATCAGGTAGACCAGCTGCTGGTTGCTCCCCTCGCTCAGATCCAGCGCCGCCGTGTAGCGGTCATCGCGAAACTCCTGATGCTTGAGGTAGTCGTTCCACTCGCTCTGCCACGCCGGTTTCCCCTCGATGGAGAGCTCTTCGAGCTTGATGCTGTTGCCAAGGGCGGGGTTCTCCAGCTCGAAGCCAGCGGGCACCATCTCCACCAGCAGGGCATCAGGCACCGCTGATTCACTGCTGACATTGAGCCGCACCACCACCAGATCGCCCACCTTCACCTTGGCGGGATCAAACGGCTGACCGTCGCTATTGAACCAGCTGCGGGTCACACTCATCCCTTTGCTGATCCGTGCTGGCGCTTGTTCGGGGTAACCGATCAGAGTGCGCTGCACATAGAGGGATCCCTTGCCCTCGTTGGTGACAGAGCTCGCCGCCAGCGCCTCGGGGGTGCCCTGCTGCAGCGGAGCCGAACCGCTCAGGGATCCACTGCCAAGAGAGGAGGTCACCCTGGCCTGCCAGTCGACGGCCGGATCGACGCGGGCGAGTCGCAGCAGGGCGAGCCGCTCCTGGGTGCTGAGCCACTGACGGTGAGCCAGGGTATCAGCCACCTTGGCGCTGAGATCGGGCCAGCGCTCCGCAGCCAGCTTGTGCTGGCGCAGCAGGGAGAGCTCAAGGGCTTCATCACGCAGCGGTGAGCCGTAATCCCCCAGATAGTCGTCCCCGCGCTCGGTCGCCAAGGCCCGGCTGAGAGCCTTGGCGGCGTTCTGCTCATCCCCCATGGCCGAGAGGGCCAGTGAGAGGTGCAATAGCGGCAAGCCTGAGCGGGCGTGATCGGCCTGCTGCTCCCAGACAAGGCGCAAGGTAGCGAGCGGTGCCTTGCCCACCCGGGCCAGCACATAGGCACTGTAAGCCTGATAGGCAAGACGGCTGTGCTCGGGGGCACTGCTCCAGCGCTCGCCGTACTGGCTGTCGGTGAGATAGCTTTGCAGCCGGTTCAGCGCCTGATTGAGCATCGCCTCCGGCACTGTATCGCCCGCCTCCTTGCGCGCCAGCAGGTAATCGGCGGCATAGGCGGTGAGCCACTGTTCCTCGTCGGAGCGACCATCCCACAGACCAAAGCCGCCGCTTGGCAGTTGCAACCGCTGCAGCCGTTGCAACAAGGCGCGTTGCACATCCGCTTCGCTCGCCGCTTTCTTGCCCTCTGCGGGTTTGCTCCAGGCGGCCCGCTCATCCGCCGTGGTCAGCAAGTAAGGCCAGGCGCGAGAGAGGGTCTGCTCCAGACAGGCGTAGGGGTAGTCGGCCAGCGCCTGCCACTGGGCCGCCGGATCCCAGGGCGGGGTGCCGGAGAGACTGAGCAGCCCCTGCAGATTGGCGCGAGCCAGCCCAGCCAGCTCACCGGGCGCAAAGCTCATCTGCTGGCCGGGGGCCAGCATCTGGTAGCGTTGGCGAGTCTCGGCCGGCCAGGGGGAGCGCAACGGCAAAGTCCAGTCGCGGCTGATGGCAAAATCCTTGCCGCTGGCAGCCAACTGCAGGCTTGCCACACCGCTCGCCCCGGTCACGGTGAGCGGCAGGGTCAGCCACTGCTCCTCGCCATTTTTAAGGGACAGGGTGCCGGGCAGCTCGCCGTTTGCCTTGAGCCCGCCGTTGAGGGTCCAGGCAAGGGAGAGGGTCTGATCCTCACCGCTCATGTTGCGCAGCTGCATCAGCGCCCGGGTCTCATCCCCTCTGGCGCCAAAGCGCGGCCAGCCGATCTCTGCCACCAGCGGCGCCACCACCTTGACGGCGCGCTCAGCCTCACCGACCTGCTGTTCGTTCCAGGCCAGCGCCATCAGCGCCAGCTCGCCGTTGAAGTTGGGCAGCTCGAGCGGGATCACCGCCTTGCCGCTCTCATCAAAACTCACCTCGCCGCTCCAGAGCGCAGCTATCTCGACCCGGCTCTCCAGCGCGCCCCCCTTTTTCAGCGGCGCCCGGTCACCCCCGTAGTTGAGGCGGGCCAGCTTGCCATCCTGTGGCGGGATCACCTGGCCATAGTTGTCGAACAAATCTTGGGCGAAGCGCTTGCGACCAAAGAAGATCTCGAACGGGTCGAGGGGCTGGTAGTCGCTGATATTGAGCACGCCCCGATCCACCGCCGCCAGCACCACGCGGCCCTGACTGTTGGGGGTGGAGGTGGCGGTCACTTCCAGCCGGGTGAGCGGCACCGCTTTGTCCGGCGCGCTCAGGGTGAGCGGCAGACGGCGCGCTTCCCGATCCAGGGTGAGCGGCACCAGACCGACCGATCGCAGGCTCTGCACACTCTTTTGGCTCACCGGCTTTGAGTCACTGTCTGGCGCGGCGATCTGGGCCGAGATATGCAGGTCATGGCGCTGCCACTCGGGGCTGACCGGGATCTCGAACTCGCCACGGGCATCCTTGGCATCGCCATCGGCCCCCTTGAGCTCGATGCGCTGCCACCAGCGCAGGCCGTCGCCATCTTCCACCAGCAGCAAGCCCTTGCCGGGGCGCGGCGCCACCAGCGTCACCTTGGCCTTGTCCCCCGCCTGATAGGCGCGCTTGTCGAGGGTGATGGCAATCTTGTCAGGCCGCGCCTGCTCGCCACCGCCACCCCAGGCGTAACTGCCGATCTCCACCCTCAGGCTGGATTGATGGCCCTGACTGTTCTCCACCTCCAATCGATACCAGCCCGCCGCCAGTTGCAGCGTGAGCGGGGTCGGCCCCTTGCCGTCCAGCTGCAGGGTCTGCTCCTGCTCCAGATAGGGCTGGCTGTTGAACTCGTACTTCCACCCCTCTCCATCGGCGTAGTGCCAGTAGTAGTCGCGGTACTCGTTGATAAGGCGCACCTTCACCGCCCCCGCCACCGGCTGCCCCTTGTCATCGAGGTTGAGGATCTGGAAGGGGAGCGGCTTGCCCCCCTCTACCCGATCCGCCACAAAATCGGCCTTGAGCGCCGGCCACTGGCTGCCCGCTGGCCAGCCATACTGGGTGCGGCTGCGATTGACGGCGCGGCCACCGGGTTCGGAGAGCGACACCCTATAGGCCACCTCCAGCGGCCCGAGGGCGCGCACCCCATCGAGCTCATCAGCTAACGAAAACGTCCCCTGCCCCTGCGCATCAAGGGTGAGACTGAGGGGCTCAAGATCCCTGGCCTGCTCGGCGAGCAGCACATCCCCCAGGGTGAACTCCTGCCACTGGGTAAAGGGCATGGTGGCGCGGCTGATTTTTACCTCGGCCTTCGCCTTGGTGGCACTGGCTGGCGCGCCATAGAGATAGTCCCCCTGCAGCGGCAGGGCGAGAGCGGCGTCCAGACTCGTGACTTCCCCATCCGGCCCCTTGCCGAGCTGCAGCTTGAGCCGCTCCGGCAAGAACTCCTCCACCAGAAAAGGCCACTCGAAGCGGCTGCCGGCGGCGGTCTTGAGGTTGATGGTCCAGCGCCCGAGCGGCGCATCATCCGGCAGGCGCAGGCCGTAGTGGGCGGCGCCAAGATTGTCCGGCAGCAGCCGTTTCTGTTCGAGCAGCTGACCATCCGGCTGCTTCACCTCCAGCTCCACCGCCATGCCCGGCAGCAGCTGGCCATCCTGGCCCTTGAGCAGGATCTCGCTGTCGAGCCGCTCGCCGGGGCGATAGAGGTCACGCCCGCTAAAGAGATACAACTGCTGGGCCTGCCAGGGCTGGGTGCCGAGATCGAAGGTGGAGAGATCGAGCGCAGCCCCGTCGAGGCGCAGCACCGCCAGATGGCTTCCCTGCTCGGCCAGCAGCAGGCGGGCCCCCTGCACCTGATCGAAGCGGCGGTGACCGCGGTTGTCAGTCTGCTGCACCTGCAGCCGGTTGCCCTTCTCGTCGAGCAGGGAGAGTTGCACATCCTTGAGGGGATCGGCGCTCGCCAGGGAGCTCACAAACACCTCCAGCTGATCCCGGTAGCGGCGGGCACTGAGCCCCATGTCGCTCACCGCGAAATAGGTGGTCTCCTTGCGCCAGTCATAGTTGCCAAGGGGGGACATTACCGCAAAGTAGACGCCGGCCTCGGCCAGCTGCGGCTCCTTCACATTGATGAGGCGGGTCTCGCGCCGGTTGGCATCGAGCTCCAACGCATAGCGGCCGCTGAATACCCGCTTGGCCCGCTTGGTGATCTGCTCAAGCTCCCAGTTGTCCATGCCGGCACCGGGGCGATACTCGGCCAGGAAACGGGGCAGGTATTCGGCATCGACCCGAAAGAAGTCGATATTGACCTCGTCCACATTGACCGCGCTGATGGGCAGGCGTAGCTCGTCGCGCAGCGGCAATACCATGCCGCTCGCGGTAAAGGAGGCCCCCGCCTCCAGCGGCCGGGTCTTGAGAGTCCAGCTCTGGGGGGATGGGCCCAGCCCCGCCTTGAGGCTCACTTCATAGCTCTTGTCGGGCTGAACGTTCGGGAAATAGAGGGTGCGACCATCGTCGGCGAGGATCCACTCCCCCTGCACCTGCTTGCCCCCTTCACTGACCCCGAGCCAACTCTGCCAGTTTGCCTTGGGCACCAAGGGGCCGGAGAAGACCAGCGCCAGCGCCGGGGCATCCCGATATTGGCGAGCATTGGCTTGCACGACTGAACTCGGCTCCCCTGCCTCCTGCCGGGCAGTGGATTCGGTGGTCGGTACCTGGCTGGCAGGCTTGTCGGGGCCACAACCGGCCAGCAGCAGCGCCGCCAGCCAGGCCACACGGGGAAGACGAGTCACGGGGCAGGAGAGAGAGAAGTGCATGGTGTTCATCCCGGGTTGGATCGCCGCAGCGCAGGAGCCAATAGAATAAAGCGTCGCTCCCGGGAACACCAACTGCCATGTCGGGCGGCATTGGCCCCTGATGAAGAAACGGGCCACTCACTGGAGTGGCCCGTTTGCATACAGAGTGATCAATCGGGCCATGTCAGCCTGGAGGATCTACTCGGCGATCACCGTCTGCCAGGTCTTGAAACCGCCGGAGAGGTTCTTGACCCGAAAACCGTGCTGGCTCAGCAGGCGGCAGGCCACGTGACCCCGCAGTCCCACCTGGCAGCTGATGAGCAGCTCTTTATCCTTGGGCAACTCATCAAGACGGCTGCGCAGCTCGTCCAGAGGAATGTGCAGCGCCCCCGGAATGCGTCCCAGCTTGTCGAGTTCGGGGCCATTGCGCACATCCACCACCTGCTGATGGGGGTGGCGAGCCTGCACCTCGGCTGCGTGGCAGAGCAGGGTGTCCCCCTTCAGGTGGTTGCTCGCCACGAACCCGGCCATGTTGATCACATCCTTGGCTGAGCCAAAGGGCGGCGCATAGGTGAGCTCCAGATCCTGCAGATCAAATACGGTGAGGCCGGCGCGCTGGGCCACCGCCAGCACGTCGATGCGCTTGTCGATGCCATCCTTGCCGATGGCCTGGGCGCCGTAAATCTTGCCATCGGGGGCAAACAGCAGCTTGAGGCTGACCGGGTGGGCACCGGGGTAGTAGCCGGAGTGGCTGCCCGGGTGGACATAGACCTTCTCGAACGGCAGCCCCAGCTGCACCAGCCGCTTCTCGTTCAGCCCAGTGCTCGCCACCGCCAGATCGAACAGCTTGCAGATGGCGGTCCCTTGCGTCTTCTTGTAGGTTTCGCTTCGCCCCAGCATGTTGTCGGCGGCAATGCGCCCCTGGCGGTTGGCCGGGCCCGCCAGGGGAATGAGCACGGACTCGCTGGTGACGAAATCGGTCTCCTCCACCGCGTCCCCCACCGCGAAGATGCAGGGATCCGAGGTGCGCATGCCCGCATCCACCTTGATGCCGCCCCGCGGTCCCAGCTCCAGCCCCGCCTTGGCGGCGAGCAGCGTCTCGGGCTTGACGCCGATGGCGAGGATCAGCAGCCCGGTATCGAGCCGGGTGCCATCACTCAAGGTCAGGCGTAATCCACCCCTTTGTTCTGTGGCCACGGCAGCGGTTTTTTCCGCCAGCACATCCAGGCTCTCGATGGCCGAGAGGCCGGTGCGCAGGCGCAGATCGATGCCCTCCTCCCGGATACGGGCATGGAGCATGTTGGCCATCTCTTTATCCACCGGCGCCATCACCTGATCGGAGAGCTCCAGCAAGGTGACGTCCAGCTTGCGCTGGTGCAACGCCTCCATCATCTCAAGCCCGATGAAACCGCCTCCCACCACGGTGACGTGGCGGGGCTTGTCGTGCGCCAGCGCCGCCAGAATGCGGTCCATGTCGGGAATATTGCGCAAGGTGTGCACACCCGGGCTGTCGATGCCGGGGAACGGAGGCCGGATGGGGGCCGCACCCGGGCTCAGCAGCAGCACGTCGTAGGCTTCGCGCCGCTCTTCGCCGCTCAGCAGGTTGCGCACCAGCAGGCTCTTGCCGGCCCTGTCTATATCGATGACGTCGTGAAACACCCGCACATCCACGTTGAACCGGCGCTTGAAGCTTTGCGGTGTTTGCAGCAGCAGGGCATCCCGATCCGGGATATCCCCCCCGATATGATAAGGCAGACCGCAGTTGGCGAAGCTCACGAACTCGCCCCGCTCGAACATCACAATCTCCGCCTCTTCGCTCAAACGGCGGGCACGGGCGGCGGCGGACGCCCCCCCGGCCACACCACCCACAATCAGGATCCGTTTCATCTGCAAGACTCCACTCAACAGGAAATGGCCAATAAATTAGACTCATCTAATTTAGAATTCAATGAAATTTTGTTTGCCACGGATTTGCAGTATTCTTGCCCTCCGACAATTGCTCAACAGGATAGTGTCAGTTCATGTCGTCTACCGCGCTCAGCCATCTTCCGACCGCCAGCCAGGCGCCCCTGTTTTTCCGCCTGGATACCCGTAGTCAACGGCTGGTCGCCCTGACCGATGTGATGCAGACGCCGCTCCACTGGCTCGACGAGCCCCGCAGTGCCTGGCCGGCCCAATTGCCGGACGCCCTGCGCCAACCCATCGAGCAGCGGCTGGCCAGCGGCAAGGGGGGCAAGCTGGTGCTGCGCTTTGACGCCCTCCTCTGGCACATTTCCCTCTCCCACGAGCAGGACGCCTTCTGGCTCATCTGCCTGCAGACCCAGTCCCAGGAGAGCGCCGCCAGCCTGTCCCTGCAACTGCCGCGCCTGAGCCAGATGGCCAGCCAGCAGCAGTATGACGCCATGCTGGAGAGCCTCAAGGAGTGCCTGGGGGCCGATCGCCTGATCCTCTGGCACTACCAGGCCCATGGCGCCCTTGGCGGCGAGCAGCTGACCCCGGTGTTCACCCTGGGGGTGGACGCGCTCGGTGCCATTCGCGGAGACAGCCGCTACATCCGGGCCCTGCGCGCCCGGGGCGCCCTGAGCTTCTCGGAGGCGGCCCACCAGCCCATGTTGAGCCAGCACTACTATCTGGCCGATGCCAATGTCTGCTCCCGCCTGGACGGCGCCTTGCTGGAGCAGGAGAAGCTCATCGGCGTGCTCAGCCTGGAGTATGCCGAGAGCACCCTCATCAGCGATGACACCCTGCAACTGGTGCGTCATTGCGCCCGTTTGCTCGGCCACTGGCAGCCGGACCCCGTGGCGACCGACGCCCCGGACCTCGCGCCTCCCCCGGGGCTTGCCAACCTGACCGGCAACGATTACTGCCGCGCCCTGCTGCGCTGGGCCATGGGCCTGAGCGGTGCCCACAGGGGCTGGATCGGCGAGTTTCAGCCTCGCGGCCAGGATCTCTGGCTCATTCCCCGCTGCGTGGTGGAGGGGGATGCCTTCGCCGTCGTCAAACCCATGCTCATGGACATCGGCCCGGGCCGGGAGATCTTCCAGCACGGGCAGAGCCTCTACGTGGAAGATCTGGCCCTGCGCTATCCCCAGTCCAGCCAGCTGCTGGCCCTCGACGCCAAGGCCTATGTCGGCATCCCCTTCCCGGGGCCAAATGGTCTCCCCCTGGGGCAGCTCACCCTGCTGCTCGCCACCCCCCTGGCCGATCCCGCACACCTGCTGGACGTCCTCTACGAACAGCGCGAGCGGGCCGCCAGCGAGTTGCAGCGCCTGGCCAATGACGATGCCCTGCGCCTGGCCGAAGTGGCCTTCAACACCCACGACGGCCTGCTGGTGATGGATCACGGGGGCATCATCCTCAAGGTCAATGCCTCCTTCAGCCGCATCACCGGCTTTGCCAGCGAAGAGATGCTGGGCCTGCACATCGACGCCCTGAGGCCCACCTACTATGGCGACACCCTCAAGGAGGAGGTGATCGCGGCGGTCAACCGGCAGGGATACTGGCTCGGGGAGGAACAATGCCTGCACAGGGAAGGACACCTCTTCCCGGTGCGGCTCATGGTGAGCGGGGTCAAGGACGAGGAGGAGGAGATCAGCCACTTCGTCTGCAGCTTCCACGACATCACCCAGGAGAAAGAGACCGCCCGCCACATCGAGCGCCTCGCCTACTACGACGACCTGTGCGATCTCTACAACAGGCGCAGCCTGACCGACATCATGCAGCGCACCCTGCAGGCCCCGAGTGGTCAGTGGGGGGCCCTGCTGCTGCTGGATCTGGACAACTTCAAATCCATCAACGACTCCCTCGGTCACGCCTGCGGCGATCTGCTGCTCCAGGCCGTGGTGGTGCGACTCAAGTCCCTGCCCCAGGAGAACCTGGTGCTCGCCCGCACTTCGGGTGACGAATTTGCCCTGCTCTTCACGGCACTGGGCCAGGGCTATATCACCGCCAAGATCCTGGCGGAGCACTTTGCCCGGGAGCTGATGGGGATCTTCCGTGCCCCCTTCGACATCGGCGATCACAAGCTGCACTGCAGCGCCTCCGTGGGGATCAGCCTGTTCAGCGATGACGACAAGGATCACCTTGTCCTGATGCAGCAGGCCGATACCGCCGTCCACATGGCCAAGCGCGCGGGCCAGGGCAACCATATCTTCTTCAGTGAAGCCATGGCGGAAAAAGAGAAGAGCAAGCTTTCTCTCAACAACCAGCTGCGCGATGCCCTGCGCAACAACGAGCTGGTGCTGCACTACCAGCCCCAATACCGGGTCGACAACGGCACGCTCTCGGGCATAGAGGCGCTGCTGCGCTGGCAGAAGGCCGACGGCACCATGGTGCCACCCGGGGAGTTCATCCCCATCGCCGAGGAGACCACCCTGATCCAGGAGATAGGCTACTGGGTGATGAAGACCGCCTGTGCCCAGTACAGCTTCTGGCTCAACAACGGTCTCGCCATCCCCCATCTGTCGGTCAACGTCAGCGCCCGCCAGTTCCACACCGCCGGTTTCGTGCAGCAGGTGGAGTACATTCTGCGGGACACCGGGGTGCCCCCGTCGCGCCTGCTGCTGGAGATCACCGAGTCCGTGGTGCTGGAAAACCGGCTGGAGAGTATCGCCAGGATCCGCCAGCTCAAGGCCCTCGGCCTGCTCATCTCCATCGACGACTTCGGCACGGGCTACTCGTCCCTGGCCTATCTGCGGGATCTGCCCGCCGACGAGGTGAAGCTCGACAGAAGCTTCATCCAGACCCTGGTCCACAGCGAACAGGACAAGGCCATCGTCAAGGCCATCCTGGATCTCGCCCGGGTGTTTCGTTTCACCGTCACCGCCGAAGGGGTGGAGGAAGAGGAGCAGCTCGCCGTGCTCAAGGCCCTGGGATGCCAGCATTATCAAGGCTTCCTCACCAGCCGGCCGCTCCCCGTCAAGGCACTGGAGAGCCTGCTGGGTGCCACCCCTGCGGGCTAAACTGGTAGGATTTATAGGGCTTTCTGTCATAAAATAACGACCGCTCGAACCTTGTCCGCACCATTGGAGTCGTCTATGTCAGTCATTAACCGGATCCCCGCCGTTGAATCCAAGGGACCTGCCACCCCCGGCACGCAGCGGATCCCGACCGTTGAAGCCAGCGACACCGGCACTACCGACATCATTGGCCGGATCCACTCCGTCGAGACCTGCGGGACCGTCGACGGCCCCGGCATCCGCTTCATCGTGTTCATGCAGGGCTGCCTGATGCGCTGCAAGTATTGCCACAACCGGGACACCTGGGACACCCAGGGCGGCCGCGAGGTCACCGTGCCCGAGTTGATGCAGGATCTCACCAGCTACCGCCACTTCATGAATGCCTCAGGCGGCGGCGTCACCGCCTCCGGTGGGGAAGCCATGCTGCAGCAAGAGTTCATCGCCGAACTGTTTGCCGCCTGCAAGGCGCAGGGGATCCACACCTGCCTGGATACCAACGGCTTCGTGCGTCACTACGACGAGCTGCTCGATCGGGTGCTCGACAACACCGATCTGGTGCTGCTGGACATCAAGCAGATCAACGACGAGAAGCACATCCCCCTCACCCATGTCAGCAACAAGTACACCCTGGAGTTCGCGCGCTACCTGGCGTCCCGCGGGCAGACCATGTGGATCCGCTACGTGGTGGTGCCGACCTGGTCCGATGATGACGAGAGCGCCGAAGGCCTCGGTCAGTTCATCGCAGAGCTCGGTGATTGCGTCGAGAAGGTGGAACTGCTGCCCTACCATGAACTGGGCAAACACAAGTGGGACGTGCTGGGAGACACTTACGATCTGACCGGGATCAAGCCCCCCAGCAAGGAGACCATGGACAGGGTTCAGGCCATCCTCGGCAAGTACCACCCCAACGTGAAGTATTGAGACAGGAGGCCGCCCGGGACTGGGCGGCCTCTTTTCATTGCGCCAGCCGGCGCCCGGGCTCATCACCGGGCAGTGACATTCGAGGGAACATGCCATGAGTGAAGGACAAGTCGCCACCCTCCTGCTCTGGCTGGTGCTGCTCGCCTTCAGCCTGAACGCCTCCCTGCTGCGCACCCTCCACGCCAACCCCCTCTATCAGCACCTCTGCCTGGGGAGCGCCATCGTCCTGGTGCCACTCTGGACCTTGCGGGCCGGCCTCCACGAGGGGCTGGAGATCCACTTTCTCGGCCTCACCAGCCTGACCCTGCTGCTGGGCTGGCGCCTCGCCCTGCTGGCCCCCTGCCTCACCTTGCTGATCCTCGGGACCTTTGGTGTCACCGATCTGGCGGAGTTCGGCTGGCAGGCGCTCATCGGCATCGCGCTGCCGGTCGCCACCAGTTGGCTGCTGTTTCTAGGGAGCTGGGCCTGGCTGCCCCGCCACCTCTTCGTCTACCTGTTCGTGGCCGCCTTTCTTGGGGGGGCGCTCAGCATTTCGATCAAGATCCTCGCCAGCGCCCTGCTGATGGGGCTGAGCGGCGCCTACCCCTGGCACACCATCAGTGCCGATTACCTCTCCATCTGGCCACTGCTGCTCTTCCCCGAGGCCCTGCTCAACGGCATGGCCATGACGTTACTCGCCGTCTACCGCCCCCACTGGGTAAGCACCTTCTTCGACAGGGAATATCTGGGGCGCTGATCCTGACATAAATGGCCATGCAGGCCCATGTCATGGGTCCCCTGAACGCCGAACAGCGCTCAGAAGACCTGATGAAAAGCTAGAATCTGTACTCGATGTGGAGTGTGTGACTATCCAGTGATGGATTGGGCTCATACATATGCCCATTGGACATATGTTCATACTGATATCCCAGCAGCCAATTCCGATTGAAGGCATACCCCAGCCCTAATCCAGTTGATAGCTGGACAGGGCCACCATAGTCCTTAAAACCATTCCCCTTGTGCCCGAACTCATGTTTGCTTAGCCACAGCACCTCAACCGGCATCCATACCACCCATTGGCCCCACAGACATTCAGCACGCCACCACGCACTCCCAACCCAAACTGACAACCCGACTCACCCCATTGCCAAAACATATGGTGGAGCTTGATGTCAGCAGTATAAATATCGAGCTTCTCGTTTTCGGCAGGTGTTCCTAGCTGCACAGCCACGATCTCGTCATTGGCAATGGCTGTCGTGCTTATGCTCAGCAAGAGCAATAATCTGGCGATCGAGTGAAGATTGGCGTCCATGCCCCCTCCTGCATCCTGATGTCCCCGCTTTGTCAAGCGTCAAACAGGCACACATCAGGCATAGCCAGTGAGGGAAAGGGCTGTCAACTCAGCACCAAAAACTAAAAATAAAGATGTTCCCGAAGAAATAGTCTACAAAATTAGCTGCTGAGGGTAACGAACAAGGAGATAATACCAATGCCTTACACTGTGTAAGCCTTAATGACGCCCCCTGCCACACCAACCACATTATTACTTCTGATGCAACAAAAATATCTGCCGTCATATAAATATCACAAACACTCCTTATTTAAGGTCTTTCTAAATTGACAGCTTCTGCGCTAAAAATACTCATCAGACCTGTTTAAACCATTACTGCAAATATGAAAATATAGTTACATAACAATAGATTAAATCACTCTGGCACTACCGGTTGTATGACTAATATGTGTTGACTCATTCGCAGCCCACAGGTGGTATGCGCCCGGAATAAAATTAGGTTCATCGCGGCTTTCCGGGGAAGGCCGCCTTGATTTTCAGAAAAAAGTATTCTGAGTCCCTAAATCCATATGCCATACGCTTTATCACTTTGATCTTGTTGTTCACCCCTTCCAGCACACTCGTGTGCATCGGGTAGTTTGCACTCGCCAGGATCCCCCGCATATATTTCGATAAATTTCGACCAAAT